>JAFULI010000022.1 GCA_017473455.1 Oscillospiraceae bacterium | reverse complement strand
TGAATAATGAATATTGAATGATGAATAATTGAGGTATCCACTTCGTGGATGAATTCAAAATTATATTTCCGAAGGAAATACCACTATTATTCATTATTCATCATTCATTAGCTGTGCGGCTTCATTATTCATTCGTTGTTTGCCGGCTTGCCGGTAAACAACAATTTATCCTCCCTTTCTTCCTTCCAAAAAGGTGTTGAAATGGGGGGGCGATTATGATATACTGTTACTATCCGTAATTTTATCATATTTTTGTCGGCGCCGCCGGGCGGCTGCCGGAAAATTGGAGCGTTTATGTTTGATTTTACCATGGAGCTGGCAGGGCGGAAGATTGCTGTGTCGGCAAATTTTGAACGTACCCGGGAATACTGCCAGGCATATCTGACGGAAGGGGAGCCGGATTTCTCCGTCACCGTGGGTATGGAGGAACTGGCTTGGGAGCACCGCAATGCCAAAAAGGAAAAGCTGCACGATAGCTTCCCCGGTGACCGTGTGCCGCCTCCCTTTCTGGAGCAGGCGGCGCTGTACCGGATGATTGCCAACCGGATGCTGGAGTATGATACGGTGCTGTTTCACGGCTCTGCCATCAGCGTGGATGGTCAGGGGTATCTCTTTACCGCATTGAGCGGAACGGGAAAATCCACCCATACTGCTTTGTGGCGCAGTCACTTCGGCGACCGTGCTGTGATGGTTAATGACGATAAGCCTCTGCTTCGGGTTACCAAGGAGGGAGTCTTTGTCTGCGGCACACCATGGAACGGCAAGCATAATCTGGGCTGCAATATTTCCGTCCCTCTGAAGGGCATCTGCGTTCTGAACCGTGGTGCGGAGAATACCATCCGCACCCTGACACCTTCGGAGGCGATTCCCTACCTGCTCCAGCAAAGCTATATCCCTCCGGAGACTGCGGCTGCGGCAAAGGTGATGTCCCTGCTTGGTGCCATCACTTCCTGCACGGGGCTTTACAGCCTGCATTGTAATATGAACCCTGAGGCGGCGGTTGTCGCCTATAACGGTATGAATGGAAAGGAAAATTGATTATGAAACTGAAAGCAGGATTTGTTACTCATGAAATGGGCGGCGAGCAGATTATGGTCGCCACCGGCGAAGCCAGCTTCCCCGGCTTGATTCGCTCCAATGCCACCGCTGCCTTCATTGTGGACTGCCTCAAGGAGGAGACCACTTACGAGCAGATTCTCGATGCCATGCTCGCCAAGTACGATGTGACCCGTGATGTTGCCGAGGCTGACCTGAACAAGGTTCTGGGCAAGCTGCGCTCCGTCAACGCGCTGGATGAGTAAGCCCAGTACCTACGAAGAGCAGCTCCGTATCCACGGCAAGCTGCTCTATACCAACGTAGGGGACAGTATGTATCCTCTGCTTCGGCAGAAGCGTGACCTTCTCATCATCAGCCCCCGTCCGGAAGGGCGGTGCAAAAAGTACGATGTGGTTCTCTACCGCCGCCCCAACGGGCGGTGCGTTCTGCATCGGATTTTGAAGGTGACGGAGGAGGGCTACATCATCTGCGGCGATAACCGTCGGGAACGGGAAAAAGTGCCGGAGGACTGGATTTTCGGCATCCTCACCGGCATTGTCCGGGACGGTAAGGAAATGAGCGTCACCGACCGGAAGTACCGGATGTATGTCCACCTGTGGTGCGACTTTTTCTGGGTGCGTTGGGCTGTGCTTGGAATCCGAAATAAATTCGCAAGGTGGAAGCGAAAGAATGAAAGTAAGAACCGGTGACCGGGCAACCCTGAATTGGATTGTCAGTACGGTCAAGGGAAAAAAGCGATATGTAGCGGCTCTGACTGCTGTGCAGATGGTCTCCAGCTTTTCCAGCATGGGCTATGCTGTGTTTTTGGGTGCGCTGGTGGATTGTGCCGCCGCCGGAAACAAGGCAGGCTTCTTCCGGTATTGCGGACTTCTGGTGGGGCTGGTGGTGTTTCTGTTTGTTTTGCAGTGCGTCACCCGATATCTGGATGAGTACTGCCGGAGCACCGTGGAAAACAGCCTGAAGCACAGAATGTTCCGTAACCTTTTGTACAAGGATTACGCTCAGGTCACCGCGGTACATTCCGGTGACTGGATTACCCGTATGACCTCGGATGCCTCGGTGGTTGCCGGCGGCGTGGTGCATATCGTGCCGGGTATTTGCAGTACCGTGGTACGTCTGACGGCGGCGCTGTGCCTGCTGCACCACTATATCCCTCAGCTTACCGGCTGGGTGGTGCTGGGTGGCATTGCGGTGACGCTGTTCACCTTTGTCCTGCGCAAAGCACTGAAAAAGCTCCATAAGCAGGTGCAGGCATCCGACAGCCGCCTTCGGGTATTCCTGACGGAGCGGCTGAACAGTATGATGGTGCTGCGGGCATTTGAGAAGGAAGAAACTGCCCTTTCTCAGGCGCAGGAGCGGATGCGTGAGCATATGAAAGCCCGTATGCGGAAAAACCACATTCTGAGCCTGCTGAACAACGGATTTTCTCTGATTATTAACTGCGTGTACATCACCGGAGGCATTGCCTGCGGTTTGGGAATTATGGCAGGAACCATGAGTTACGGTTCCTTTACCTCGGTTTTGCAATTGGTATCCCAGATTCGGATGCCGATTTCCAATGTTTCCGGCTATTTCACCCAGTATTCCACCATGTTAGCCAGCGCTGAGCGGCTTGTGGAGCTGGAGAATTACCGGGAGCCGGAGGGTCAGACCCCGGAAATGGAGATTGGCGAATTCTATAACCGGGAGTTTGTAAGCATCGGACTTCGCAATGCCGGCTTTACCTACCTGACCTCCGGGGAAGGGGAGGAAGAGCCTCGCAATACGGTGCTGAAGGATTTGTCCATGGACATCCGCAAGGGGGAGTACGTTGCCTTCTGCGGCCCGTCCGGCTGCGGCAAGAGTACCGTGCTGAAGCTGCTGATGTGTATGTACGATTTGGATGAAGGAGAGCGGTACGTTGCCGGAAAGGGTGGGGAAGTGTCCCTGACCCGAGGCTGGCGTGGACTGTTTTCCTATGTGCCTCAGGGCAATCAGCTTATGAGCGGCACCATTCGAGAGGTCGTGACCTTCGGGGATGAGGCGCAGGAGGAGCGGATTTGGCAGGCGCTGCGGATTTCCTGCGCGGACAGCTTCATCCGTGAGCTGCCTGAGGGCTTGGATACCCAGTTGGGCGAACGGGGCGCAGGTCTGTCGGAAGGACAGATGCAGCGAATTGCCATTGCCCGGGCGGTGTTTTCCGACCGACCCATCCTGCTGCTGGACGAAGCTACCAGCGCACTGGATGAAGCGACGGAAGCCGCGGTGCTGGATAACCTGCGTGCTATGACGGATAAGACGGTAATCATCGTCACCCACCGCCCCAAGGCGCTGGAAATCACCGACAAAATCATCCACTTCAAACCCAAAGAAGAATAAACAAGGGACTGCCTCAAAACGATTGTTTGAGGCAGTCCCTTCGTTATGTAGCATAACCGGGGGGATAAATTGTTGTTTGAAGTTCGATTACGCATATGCCACTTGCCTCTCCCTTTGGGAGAGGTGCCCCCGAAGGGGGCGGAGAGGGCATCGTGATTTTCTTAAAGAAAATCACATCGCCGCAGGCGATAACGACACATTTGCCTGAAAACCAGAAATATTCTTGCATTTTTCTGGTTGCCCTCTCAGTCACGCCTTACGGCGTGCCAGCTCTCCCAAAGGGAGAGCCAAGTCGCCTGTGTTGTAAGGTAAACAACAATTTATCGTACAATTTGCGTAAGTGGGATTCTTTGCAAGGCGGCGCTTTGCTGTCAATCATTGTAAAGGTATCCGCTCTGTCACATTTCACAAAAGGTTTTGTTGTTTTCTCAGGAATTTGTATAGGCTTTCTCCTGTCTAACCCTTGCTTTTTTTCAATAAAGCGACTATAATAGAGCTGTTATCGGTAAAACTTTATCGATAATTACCTACTAATAAAGTATGCAATAATGGACTGCCCTTCAGGGCAGGAAAGGAGTCAAATATGAGCAGAAAAGTAACCATCATCGGTGCCGGCAATGTAGGCGCCACCATTGCGTATACGCTGTCTTTGGGCACCATCGCTTCTGAGATCGTTCTCATCGACATCAATAAGGAGAAGGTGGAAGGCGAGGTCATGGACATCGTTCAGGGTGCCAGCTTCCGTGAGCCGATTTCCGTGGTTGCCGGTGATTACGAGGATGCCCGGGACTCCCATATTGTCATTATCACCTCCGGTGTGGGTCGTAAGCCCGGTCAGACCCGGATCGAGCTTGCCCAGACCAATGTGAATATCCTTAAGCAGATCACTCCCCAGATTGTGGCGGTTGCCCCCAATGCCCTGTATGTCATCGTCAGCAATCCCGTGGATATCATGACCTATGTGTTCACCAAGATTTCCGGTCTGCCGGAAAATCAGATTATCGGTTCCGGTACGGTGCTGGATACCGCCCGTCTGCGTTATGACCTGAGCAACCACTTCGGCATCGCCCAGAAGAATATCCATGCCTACGTCTTTGGTGAGCATGGCGATACCTCTTTTGTTCCCTGGTCCTGCGCCGATATCTCCGGCTGCAGCCTCAGCGATTTCGAGGATCTGATGATTAAAAAGGGTGTGGTCACCGAGCGTGTCGACCCGGAGAAGACCCTGCAGTACGTCCGTAAGTCCGGCGGCGAAATCATCGCCAAGAAGGGCGCGACCTTCTATGCGGTTTCCGCCTCCGTGAACAAAATCTGCAACTCTTTGGTGGCGGCTTATGACTCCGTCAGCACCGTTTCTTCCATGATGCACGGTGAGTACGGCATCGAGGATGTGTGCCTTTCCACCATGACCATCATCGGCCCTGAGGGTGTCAAGGGCAAAGTGCCTGCCAAGCTGACCTACGATGAAATCTCCAAGCTGCAGGCAAGCGCCAATGCCCTGAAGGAAGTTATTAAGAATCTGGATATATAAAGGATGGATACTATGATCTACAGCTATTATCCCGGCTGCACTTTGCGTAATAAAGCCAAGGATCTGGATACCTATGCCAGAGCCTGTGCCGAGGCTCTTGGGTTTACCCTGCAGGAGCTGGAAAACTGGCAATGCTGCGGCGGTGTTTATCCTCTGGGTGCGGACGAAATCGCATCCAAGCTGCCCTCCGTCCGTGCGCTGAACGCAGCCAGGGAGAAGGGGCAGGATCTGGTGGCGGTGTGCTCTGCCTGCTACCATGTGCTCAAGCGTGTCAATGACGACATGGCAAACGTGGAAGATATTCAGAAGCGTGCCAATAACTATATGGATCTGCCTGAGCCTTACAAGGGCGAAACCACGGTGCTGCACTTTCTGGAGGTGCTCCGTGACCGGGTGGGCTTTGACGAGCTGAAGAAGAAGGTGGTCAACCCTCTCACCGGACGGAAGATCGGTGCTTACTACGGCTGCCTGCTTCTGCGTCCCAGCGGTGTCATGGCATTTGACAATGCGGAAGACCCCACCATTCTGGAGGATTTCATCCGCGCGCTGGGTGCCACTCCCGTGGTTTACCCCTACCGCAACGAATGCTGCGGCGGCTACATCTCCCTGAAGGAGAAGGAGCTTGCCCAGTCCATGTGCGACAAGATTATCGACAGCGCCGCCGGTTTCGAAGCGGATTGTCTGGTCACTGCCTGCCCTCTGTGCAAGTATAACCTTGCCAAGAGCGGCAAGCTGCCCATTGTTTATTTCACGGAGCTTCTGGCAGAGGCTCTGGGTGTCAAGGAGGGAGCATAATGAGCGATAAAGTTGCCCTCATTAAGGAAATCAGCGGTGTCAATCCCCTGAAGTGCATGAAGTGCGGCAAGTGTTCCGCTACCTGCCCCTCCTTCAACGAGATGGACATCAAGCCCCATCAGTTTGTTTCCTATGTGCAAAACGGGGATATCGAGGCGCTGACCGCCTCCAAGTCTTTGTATAAGTGCCTGAGCTGCTTTGCCTGCGTGGAACGCTGCCCCCGTGGGGTCAAGCCCGGCAAGCTGATTGACGCAGCCCGGCAGCTGGTTTTGCGGGAACGTGGCGGTGACTATCTCACCGCAGACGAAATTCCTGCCCTGCTGGATGATGAAACGCCCCAGCAGCTTCTCATGAGTGCGTTCAGAAAGTATCGGAGGTGAGAGCATTGCAGAAAATCGGTGTATTTGTTTGCCATTGCGGCAGTAACATAGCCGCCACCGTAGATGTCAAAAAGGTGGTGGAAATGGCTCTGCTTGAGCCGGGTGTTGCCCATGCGGAGGATTATCCCTATATGTGCTCCGAAGCCGGTCAGTCCCGGATTGCCGCGGCAATTCAGGAAAAGGGTCTGACGGGAATCGTGGTCTGCTCCTGCTCTCCCAGAATGCACGAGGCAACCTTCCGTAAGGCTGCGGAGCGTGCAGGACTGAACCCCTACATGGTGGAAATCGCCAATATCCGTGAGCATTGCTCCTGGATTCATAAGGATATGGCGGAGGCGACGGAGAAGGCAACCATTTTGATGCGTGCCGCTGTTGCCAAGGTGCATCTGAATGCCCCCCTGCAGGCAGGGGAGAGCAGAGTCACCAAGCGTGCGCTGGTCATCGGCGGCGGTATTGCCGGTATCCAGACTGCTATCGACATTGCCGATGCCGGTTACAAGGTGGATATCGTGGAAAAGACCCCCTCCATCGGCGGCCGCATGAGCCAGCTTGACAAGACCTTCCCCACGCTGGACTGCTCCGCTTGTATTTTGACCCCCAAGATGGTGGAGGCAGCCGCCCATGAGAATATCACCATCCATACTTACTCCGAAGTGGAGAGTGTTTCCGGTTTCGTGGGCAATTTCACCGTCAACATCCGCAAGAAGGCGCGGTATGTGGATATCGCCAAGTGTACCGGCTGCGGAGTGTGTCAGGAGAAGTGCCCCTCCAAGAAGAGCCCCAACGAATTCAACCGGGGTTTGAATACCAGAAGCGCCATCTATACCCCCTTCGCTCAGGCAATTCCCAACGTTCCCGTGATTGATACCACCGCCTGCATCAAGATGAAGACCGGCAAGTGCGGTATCTGTGAGAAGGTTTGTCAGGCAGGTGCCATCGACTACACCCAGAAGGACGAAATCATCACCGAAAGCTACGGTGCCATTGTGGTCGCCACCGGCTTTGATACCATCAAATTGGATAACTACGGTGAGTATGCCTACGGCCAGAGTAAGGACGTGGTCACCTCTTTGGAGCTGGAGCGGATTATGAATGCCGCCGGCCCCACCAAGGGACATCTGGAGCGTTTGTCCGACGGAAAAGCCCCCAAGGAAATCGTGTTCATTCAGTGTGTAGGCTCCCGCTGCTCCGATGACCGGGGCAAGCCCTACTGCTCCAAGATCTGCTGTATGTACACCGCCAAGCATGCCATGCTCATTCGGGATAAGTATCCCGATACCAATGTCACCGTGTTCTACATCGATGTCCGTACCCCCGGCAAGAATTTCGACGAATTCTACCGCCGTGCGGTGGAGGACTATGGTGTGAACTACATCAAGGGTCAGGTGGGCAAGGTCATTCCTCAGCCCGATGGCTCTCTGCTGGTGCAGGGTGTTGACCTGCTGGACAACAAGCAGATTATGAAAAAGGCGGATATGGTGGTACTGGCGACTGCCATCGAGCCGAATCCCGATGTGCGGAAGATTGCTACCATGCTCACCGCCTCCATCGATACCAACAACTTCCTCACCGAGGCACACCCCAAGCTGCGTCCCGTGGAGTCTCCCACCGCCGGTGTATTCCTTTCCGGTGTGTGTCAGGGCCCCAAGGATATCCCCGAGACCGTAGCCCAGGCAGGTGCGGCAGCTGTGAAGGTCATCGGCTTGCTGGCAAAGGATAAGCTCAAGACCAACCCCTGCACCGCCAAGTCCGATGAACTGCTGTGTAACGGCTGTTCTACCTGCGCCCATGTGTGTCCCTACGGTGCCATTACCTATGAAACGAAGCTCATCAACGACCACGGTATCCGTGAGGATCGCCGGGTTGCGGTGGTCAACAGCGCTCTGTGTCAGGGCTGCGGTGCCTGTACCGTTGCTTGTCCTTCCGGCGCTATGGATCTTCAGGGCTTCTCTAACAGACAGATTCTTGCGGAGGTGGATGCCATATGTCGGTAAATAACGAAGAATTCCGCCCGGTCATCGTGGCGTTCTGCTGTAACTGGTGCAGCTATGCCGGTGCGGATTTGGCTGGTTCCAGCCGTCTGGCATATCCTGCGGACGTAAAAATTATCCGGGTGCCCTGCTCCTGCCGGGTCAACCCCATGTTCATCCTTCGGGCATTTGAAAAGGGTGCGGACGGTGTGATTCTGTGCGGCTGCCACCCCGGTGACTGCCACTACTCCACCGGTAACTACTATGCCCGTCGTCGGATGACCCTGCTGTTCTCCATGCTGGACTATATCGGTGTGGAAAACGGCCGTACCCGTGTGGAGTGGGTCAGCGCCGCTGAGGGTGTGAAGTTCTCCGAAACCATGAACAGCTTCGTGGAGAAGATTCGCTCTCTGGGACAAAATGTGAGATTGGGGGATCTGCGATGCAAGAACTGATTGCAAGAGCCGGTGCGCTGCTGCAAAGCGGTGAAGTCAGTCGGGTTTTGGGCTGGCGGAAGGGCGAGCACGTCTGGGACGTAGAGCCTGCCTTCTTCCATAGCGCCGAGGAGCTAAGTGAATTTGTTTATAACGGCTTCTGCGGAGCCAATCTCAGCAAGTACATGATTGAAGCCTCCAAGCTGGAGGGTAAGACACTGGTCTTCCTGAAGCCCTGCGATACCTACAGCTTCAACCAGCTCATCAAGGAGCATCGGGTGGATCGGGAGAAGGCTTATATCATCGGCGTGGGCTGTAAGGGTAAGCTGAAAATCGAAAACATCGATGCTGCCGGTATTCTGGATGTGCAGGGTGCTGATTATCCTGACTGCTCCGATACCCTCACCGTTAAGACTCTCTATGGCGATAAGGAAGTGTCCTATGCTTCCGCCATGCTGGAGCGCTGCCATGTCTGCAAGGGCAAGGAGCATAAGATTTACGATGAGCTGATGGGTGAGTCCGTGGATACCTGCGATGCCGACCGCTTCGCTCAGGTAGCCGCCATCGAAGCCATGAGCCCCGAGGAAAAGTTCGCCTTCTTCCAGAGTGAGCTGAGCAAGTGCATCCGCTGCAATGCCTGCCGGAATGTCTGCCCTGCCTGCTCCTGCCGGAAGTGCGTGTTCGACAGCAATAAGTTCGACTCCGCTCAGAAGGCAAATACCACTTCCTTCGAAGAGAAGATGTTCCATATCATCCGTGCCTTCCATGTGGCAGGACGGTGTACCGATTGCGGTGAGTGCAGCCGTGTGTGTCCTCAGGGCATTCCGCTGCATCTGTTCAACCGGAAGTTTATTCGGGATATTAACGCTCTGTACGGCGAGTTCCAGGCCGGTGAGGATGCTGAAACCAAAGGCCCTCTGACCAGCTTCCGTACCGATGACGTTGAGCCCGGCGATGCGGGAAAGAGAGGGTAAGCCATGCTGAAAATCAACAGAAATGACCTGCCGTCCCTCTTTGCTGCCATCCGTCAGGAAAGTGACCTGTACCTGCCGGTCAAGACTGCGGGAAAGACTAATTTTGCCGCTTGGGACGAAACGGCTCAGGTGGATCTGGACACCCTGAAGACGGTCAAATCCCCCAAGGATGCCTTCTTCCCCCAGAGTGAAAATCTGTACTCCTGCCATCAGGAGGGGGGCAAGACCCAAATCGTTCCCGAAACCCTTCGGGAAGAGCCGTTTGTGCTGTTCGGTGTCCGTGGCTGTGATGTCCGTGGCATTCAGGTGCTGGATAAGGTGTTCCTTTCCAACCCCGTGGACAGCTATTATGCCGCCCGTCGGGAGCAGGGCACCGTCGTGTCCTTTGCCTGCCACGCACCGGAAACCTCCTGCTTCTGCAAGGTGTTCGGCATTGACTGCGCCGACCCGGAAGGGGACGTGGTCACATGGCTGGTAGGGGAGGAGCTGTACTGGCAGCCCAAGACCGAAAAGGGTGAGGCGCTGACCGCCAAGGTGCGCCACCTGCTGAGCGAGGCGGACGAGGCGGTTGTGGCTGCCGAGCAGACTGCCATCCGCGGAATTGTGGAGAAGCTGCCCTACTCCAACCTCTCTTTGGAGGGCTGGGGCGGGGAGGCTGCCAAGACCCGTTTCGACTCTCCTGTGTGGGAGCAGCTTTACAAGCCCTGCCTTGCCTGCGGTACTTGTACCTTTGTCTGCCCCACCTGCCAGTGCTACGATATCAAGGACTACGATACCGGATCCGGGGTTCAGCGCTTCCGCTGCTGGGATAGCTGTATGTATTCCGACTTTACCATGATGGCACACGGCAACAACCGCACCAGCCAGATGCAGCGTTTCCGTCAGCGTTTCCTGCACAAGCTGGCATATTTCCCTGCCAACAACGACGGAATGTTCTCCTGCGTTGGCTGCGGACGGTGCGTGGATAAGTGCCCCAGCCATCTGAATATCCTGAAGGTCATCAAAGCCTTTGCAAAGGAGGGCGTGTGATGCACGAATGTAAGTACAATCCCGGATTTATGCGGGATACCCTGATTCCTCAGGTGGGTATCATCACCGATATCCGCACTGAGACCCCGGATGTAAAGACCTTCCGTGTCAATGCTCCCGGTGGCGGTAAGCTCTTTGAGCATATGCCCGGTCAATGTGCCATGGTGTGCGTTCCCGGTGTCAGCGAGGCGATGTTCTCCATCACCTCCTCTCCCACCAACAAGGAGTATCAGGAGTTTTCCATCAAGCGCTGCGGTGTTCTGACGGATTATCTGCATTCCATGCAGGTAGGGGATGAAATTCTGGTGCGTGGGCCTTACGGCAACAATTTCCCCGTGGATACCGAGCTGAAGGGCAAGAACCTGCTGTTCATTGCCGGCGGTATCGGTCTTGCGCCCCTTCGCAGTGTGATTAACTACTGCCTTGACCATCGGGAGGATTACGGCACCATCGACATCCTTTACGGCTCCCGAAGCGCGGACGACCTTGTCCAGCGTAAGGAGATTGAGGAAGTGTGGATGAACACCCCCGGTGTCAATGTCTACCTGACCATCGACCGCCCTCAGGAGGGATGGGACGGTCATGTGGGCTTTGTCCCTGCCTACCTGAAGGAAATCGGCTTCGATACCAATAAGGTAGCCTTGCTCTGCGGCCCTCCCATCATGATTAAGTTCTGCCTGCAGGGCCTCATGGAGCTGGGCTTCAGCCGTGAGCAGGTCTATACCACTCTGGAGCTTCGGATGAAGTGTGGTGTGGGTAAGTGCGGACGGTGCAATATCGGTACCAAGTACGTCTGCAAGGACGGCCCTGTGTTCCGCTTTGATCAGGTAGACGAGCTGCCTAACGAATATTAAGGAGTGCCACATATGAGCAATATGGTTAATGTCTATTTTTACGGCAAGAAATATTCCGTTCCCGGCGATCTGACCATTATGACCGCCATGGAATATGCCGGTTATTCCCTGAAGCGTGGCTGCGGCTGCCGCCATGGCTTCTGCGGTGCTTGTGCCACCATCTACCGCATCAAGGGCAAGAACGAACTGAAGACCTGCCTTGCCTGCCAGACGCAGGTGCAGGAGGGTATGTACGTCGCTTCCATTCCCTTCTTCCCCACGGACAAGAGAACCTATGATATCAACGAAATCAAGGCTGACCAGCGGGTGATGATGGAGCTGTACCCCGAAATCTATGCCTGCATCGGCTGTAATGCCTGCACCAAGGCTTGTACCCAGAGCCTGAACGTTATGCAGTACATCGCCTATGCCCAGCGAGGTGAGCTGGAGAAGTGTGCCGAGGAGTCCTTCGACTGTGTTGGCTGCGGTTGCTGCTCCGTCCGTTGCCCTGCCGGCATCAGCCATCCCATGGTGGGACTGCTGGCACGTCGGCTTACCGGCAAGTACATTGCCCCTGAAAGCAAGCACCTGACCGAGCGTGTGGCGGAAATTAATGCCGGCGCTTATGACGAGCTGATTGAGGCGATTATGCAAAAGCCCATCAGCGAGCTGCAGGAGCTTTACAACCACCGTGACATCGAGAAGTAAGGAGGGACACCATGTTTACACCTGAAATGCTTGCTTCCATCAAGAAGGTGGAAGCCACCCGTGCTCAGCGTATGAGTATGGAGCCCCGCCGTATGACCGCGGAGGAAAAGAGCGAGCTTCTGAAAGCCTATCACCCCGACTATCGGGAAGAGGGCTTCAAGGAAATCAAAATCGGCCCCAATAAGGGTCAGAAAGCCCCGGTGGAGCTGACAGACCTGCTCCACTCCAACAGCCGTCTGCTGGGCGAAAATATTGACCTGAGCAAGATTGACTATGATGTGGACGTGCTGGTCATTGGTGGCGGTGGTGCAGGCTGCTCTGCTGCCATTGAAGCCCACGAAGCCGGTGCCAATGTTATGGTGGTCACCAAGCTGAGAATTGGCGATGCCAACACCATGATGGCAGAAGGCGGCATTCAGGCTGCCGATAAGCCCAACGATTCCCCGGTGCAGCACTATCTGGATGCCTTCGGCGGCGGACACTTCGCTGCCCGTCCTGAGCTGCTGCGGCGGCTGGTCATGGAAGCCCCCGACGCGATTCAGTGGCTGAATAAGCTGGGTGTTATGTTCGATAAGTATGACGATGGCACCATGGTCACCACCCATGGCGGCGGCACTTCCCGTAAGCGTATGCACGCCTGCAAGGACTATTCCGGTGCGGAAATCATGCGTACCGTTCGGGATGAGGTGCTCAACCGCAAGATTCCCGTGGTGGAGTTCACCTCCGCTGTGGAACTGATTAAGGATGATAAGGGTCAGGTAGCCGGTGCTGTCCTGCTGAACATGGAAACCGGTGATTATCTGGTTGCCCGTGCCAAGACCGTCATCATCGCCACCGGCGGCGCAGGCCGTCTGCACTATCAGAACTTCCCCACCTCCAACCACTACGGTGCTACCGCTGACGGTCTGGTTCTGGGCTACCGTGCCGGTGCGCCTCTGCTGTATCAGGATACCATCCAGTACCACCCCACCGGTGTTGCCTACCCCAGCCAGATTTTCGGTGCGCTGGTTACCGAGAAGGTGCGTTCTCTGGGCGCTATGCTGGTCAATAAGGACGGTGAGGCATATGCCCATCCTCTGGAAACCAGAGATGTTTCCGCATCTGCCATCATTCGGGAATGTGCCAACGGCAGAGGTGTTGATACACCTCTGGGCAGCGGTGTCTGGCTGGATACCCCGATGATCGAGATTTTGGGCGGCGAAGGCACCATTGAAAAGAGAATCCCCGCAATGCTCCGTATGTACCTGAACTACGGCATTGATATGAGAAAAGTGCCGATTCTGGTCTATCCCACTCTCCACTATCAAAACGGTGGTCTGGAGATTGGCGGCGAGGGCTATACCAAGGCGATCCCCAACCTGCTGGTTGCCGGTGAGGCTGTGGGCGGCATCCACGGACGGAACCGTCTGATGGGCAACTCCCTGCTGGATATCATCGTCTTCGGCAGAAATGCCGGTAAGGCGGCTGCACGCCGTGCCGCGGAGACCGAGCTGGGCACAATGAACCTGGATCATATTCAGGCATATGCTGAGGAACTGGAAGCCGCCGGTGTGAAGCAGGAGGGTGTTTCTCCCTTGCTGCTGCCCAACTATGCCCGTCATGAGCGCTAAGGAGAATGCCTATGCGTGAAATTCAAGTCAGTACCCTTACCGATGTGGTGGAGCGGCTTTGCATTGAAGCCAATACCCACCTGCCGGGAGATGTCCGCTGTGCCATCGAGGGCTGCCGTGCCGTGGAGGATGGCAGCATTGCCAAGGGCATTCTGGACGATATCATCGAAAACTACACCATTGCGGATACGGAAAATGTCCCCATCTGTCAGGATACCGGCGTTGCCTGCGTGTTTCTGGAAATCGGTCAGGACGTCCACTTCGTGGGAGGCGATTTGACCGAGGCTGTGAACGAGGGTGTTCGTCGGGGCTATACCAATGGCTATCTGAGAAAATCCGTGGTGGCAGACCCCGTCCGTCGGGGCAACACCGGGGACAATACCCCTGCCATGCTCTATACCGAGATTGTCCCCGGTGAGAGCGTGAAGATCACCGTAGGCCCCAAGGGCTTCGGCAGCGAAAATATGAGCCAGATTCGGATGTTCAAGCCCTCTGCCGGCTTGCAGGGCATCAAGGACTTTATCATCGAAGCGGTGGAAACCGCAGGCCCCAACCCCTGTCCTCCCATCGTCATTGGTGTGGGAATCGGCGGTACGTTTGACAAGGCGGCTCTGCTTGCCAAGAAAGCATTGATGCGTCCTCTGGGCAGCCACCATCCCGACCCCTTCTATGCGGAGCTGGAGGAGGAAATGCTGGAGAAGGTCAATGCTCTGGGCATCGGGCCTCAGGGCTTCGGCGGCAAGACCACGGCCATCGGTCTGAATATCGAAACTATGGCGACTCATATTGCCGGTATGCCCTGCGCCATCAATATCAACTGCCACGTCACCCGTCATTGCTCGGAGGTGCTGTAACATGGAAAAGCATATTACTCTGCCTCTGACCGAAGAGGTTGCCAAGACCCTGCGTGCCGGTGACCGTGTCTACCTGACCGGTACGATTTACACCTCCCGGGATGCCGGACATAAGCGGATGTGCGAAGCACTGGCAAGGGGAGAGGAGCTGCCCTTTGACCCCACTGATGCGGTGATTTACTATGTCGGCCCCACTCCGGCAAAGCCCGGTCAGGTCATCGGTTCTGCCGGTCCCACCACCGCCGGACGGATGGATGCCTATGCTCCCACCATGATGAGTGTGGGCGCAAGAGGCATGATTGGCAAAGGCTACCGCCTGCCGGAAGTCGTGGATGCCATGAAGAAGTACACGGGCGTTTACTTTGGTGCAATCGGCGGCGCAGGTGCGCTTTTGGCAAAGCGGATTAAGTCTGCCGAGCTGATTGACTACGAGGATCTGGGTGCGGAAGCCCTGAGAAAGCTGTATGTGGAAGATATGCCCCTGCTGGTCATCATCGACTGCGAAGGCAATAACCTCTACGAAGAAGGCAGAGCCAAATACCTCGCCCAACGAAACTAACCCAACAAAAGCCGCCACCCGGGATGGGTGGCGGCTTTTGGCGGATACGGGATACAAGATATGATTGTGTGATAAATTGTTGTTTGAAGTTCAATTACGCATATGTCACTTGCCTCTCCCTATGGGAGAGGTGCCCCCGAAGGGGGCGTAGAGGGCGATGTGATTTTCTTAAAGAAAATCACATCGCCGTAGGCGATAACGACACATTTTCCTGAAAATCAGAAAAATTCTAACATTTTTCTGATTGCCCTCTCAGTCACGCCTTACGGCGTGCCAGCTCTCCCAAAGGGAGAGCCAAGTCGCCTGTGTTGCAAGTTAAACAACAATTTATCTTTCCGCAAGGTATTTCCGGGCTTGTGCAGCGTCGGCTGCACCGTCGGCGGTGGCGGTTACGATTTGACGGACTTCCTTGCTGCGGACATCTCCCGCGGCGAAAATCCCGGGGATTTCCGTTTGGGTGTTTTCTCCGGCAAGGATATACCCCTTGTCGTCCAGCGGCACATGGCCACGGAACACTTCGGTGGCAGGGGATAAGCCGATGCTGACAAAGACACCGTCCACCGCCAATACCCGTTCTTCACCCGTTGCCACAGTCTGTAATTGCAAACCGGTGAGCCGGTCTTCCCCCAGCAGTGCGGATACCGTCAGTCCCGGCAGAAATTCCACAGTTTCCGCCTCCTCCAGAGCCTTCCTGCTGACCTGCTCTGCACGAAGGGTGTCCCGACGGTGAATGAGATACACCTTCTTTGCCACCTTGGACAGCAGCAGCGCATCTCCCACCGCGGAGTTGCCGCCGCCGATGACCGCCACCGTCTTGCCCCGGTAGAACATTCCGTCGCAGGCGGCGCAGTAGGCGACACCCTTGCCAATGAGTGCTTCCTCACGGGGCAGTCCCAGATGCCGATGGGCTGCCCCGGTGGCGATGATCACCGTAGGGCTGTGATACGTTCCCTTGGTGGTGTGAAGCTGCTTGATATCACCGGAAAAATCCACGGAGTGGACTTCCGTATATTCGGTCTGCACCCCAAATCTGTGGGCGCTCTTCTGAAGATCCAACCCCAGCGTTACCCCGTCCACACCGTCGGGAAAGCCGGGGTAGTTGTCAATTTTCGGGGCTTGGGTCAATTGCCCTCCGGCATACAGCCGCTCCAAAACCAAAGTTTTCAGACCGCTGCGGGCGGCATACAGCGCCGCGGTATATCCGGCAGGGCCGCCGCCGATGATAATGGTGTCGTAAAGATTCATAACCTGACCTCCTTTTTCTTTAGTATACCCCGAAAACCCGGCGCTTTCCGTGATATCATCACATTGACATCTCCAATTCCGGGGGCTATAATAAAAAGGAAAGAGGTGACGTTATGTCCATAGCGGCTTATTACCCGATTTTTGATAAACTGACTCCCGATGAACAGCAGCTATTGCAAAACTCTGCCGTCCGCCGCACAGTGCCGGCAGGTATGCTCCTGCATAACGGCAGCGAGGAGTGCATGGGACTTTTGCTGATTTGCAGCGGTCAGCTCCGTGCCTATATTACTTCTGACGAGGGCAGGGAGATTACGCTCTACCGACTGTTTGACCGGGATATTTGCCTGCTGTCCGCCTCCTGCGTGATGAGCGATATCCGTTTTGCGCTGATGATCACAGCGGAAAAGGAAACGGATTTGTGGGTGATACCGCCCTATATTTATAAAGCACTGATGGAACGTTCCGCCGTGGCAGCCAACTACAGCAATGCTCTGATGTCCAGTCGGTTTACCGATGTAATGTGGCTTCTGGAGCAGATCATGTGGAAAAGCATGGATAAGCGGCTGGCGGCATTTTTGCTGGAGGAAAGCACTCTGGAGGGAACACAAAGCCTGAAAATTACCCACGAGCAGATTGCCAACCATATGGGGACTGCCCGTGAGGTGGTCACCCGAATGCTGAAATACTTCCAGACTGAAAACATGGTCACCTTGACCCGTGGCACCATCCATATTACCGACCCTGACAAGCTGGAAACCCTCGCGGAATAAACTCCGCTGCGTATATAAAAGGGGCTGCCTCAAACGATTGTTTGAAGCAGCCCTTTTGATGTTTATGGGTCAGGGAAGCAGGTTCAGGATTTGCTCCTTGGGCTTGACACCCACCGCCTGCGCGATGACCTTGCCCTTTTCCAGTACGAACAGAGAGGGAATGCTGATGACCCGGAATTGCTTTGCCAGCTCCGGCGCTTCATCCACATTGACCTTGCAGACCTTTACGTCGGGACGTTCCTCTGCCACCTCGTCGAGAATGGGGGCAAGCATCCGGCAAGGGCCGCACCAATCTGCCCAAAAGTCCAGCAGGATGACCTGCTCACTTTCTAAAACCTCACGGTTGAAATCTTCTTTGGAAATATGAAAAACTGCCATGTTTATTTCCTCCTTTGTTTTATTTATGGCATTATTATACCCGGCTTCCCGGCACACTTCTGTGATAAAATCACAAAAAACAGTTTCCGTAACGAAAAAAACGTGATATAGTAAAAGAAAAGAATTGTTAGGAGGCTATCGAATGAGATACAACAACCGGTTCCGTGGCTGTCTGATTGGCGGTGCGGCAGGAGACGCATTGGGCTATGAAGTGGAATTTATCGGTGAAGAGGAGATTTTCCGCACCTTCGGTAAGCAGGGCATCACCGAATATGTCCTCCACGAAGGCTATGCCCGAATTTCTGACGATACCCAGATGACTTTGTTTACCGCCAACGGTTTGCTGGTGGGGGCGGCTGACAATATGCGCCTTGACCCCATCGCTTACATCACCCAAAGCTATCTGGACTGGCTGCAGACCCAGTTTTCCAGTCAGTTTGGCATTGAGCCGGGGAAGGTAAGCTGGCTGAATAACATCGAGGAGCTGAACCGCTCCCGTGCTCCGGGAAGAACCTGCATCGGCAATCTGGGAAACCGGAATTTCGGCTCTGTGGTAGCCCCCAGAAATGACAGTAAGGGCTGCGGCGGTGTGATGCGTGTTGCCCCCATCGGGCTGTTCTTTGAGGGCTTGGGTCTGAAGGTGGAGCAAATCGACATGATTGCCGCCGATGCCGCCGCCCTGACCCACGGGCATGAGCTGGGCTATATCCCTGCGGCAGCCTTTGCCCATATCATCTATCGGGTTGCCCATTGCCCGAACCCCGACCTGAAGGCAGCCGTCCGGGAAGCCATCGACACCATGCCGGTGCTGTTCCCTGATGCCAAATATATGCCGGAGTTTTTGCGGATTATGAATTTGGCTGTGGAGCTGTCGGAAAGCGATCAGACGGACTTGGATGCCATCCATCAATTGGGGGAAGGCTGGGTGGCAGAGGAAGCCCTCGCCATTGCCGTGTACTGCGCCCTGAAATACCCCAATGATTTTGCTTCTGCCATCATTGCCGCGGCAAACCACAAGGGTGACTCTGACTCCACCGCCGCCATCTGTGGAAATATCCTCGGCGCGGCACTGGGTCTGGCGGAAATCCCGGACAAATTCCTGAAGGATTTGGAGCTTGTCCCGGTGCTGATGCAAATTGCCGACGATTTGTGCGACCTCGACCCCAATTCTCCCAACTGGAAGGAAAAATACATCACCCACACATATGCCTTGTAAATCCCACCTCATGGGTGAGAAGAGAGATTAGTGAAAGAGAGAACCGATATGGTTTCTCTTCACTTTTCTCTCTTCTTTTTACATATAGTGGCTCATGGCGAGCATCAGGCAGAAGCCCAGAAGCAGGGAATAGGTTGCGCCCCGTTCGCTGCCGTGGGCATGGGTTTCGGGAATCATTTCGTCGCTGATGACGTAGAGCATGGTGCCGCCGGCGAAAGCCAGAGCAAAGGGCAAAATCGCGGAGGAAATACTCACGGCAAAGTAACCCAGAAGCGCACCGGCTACCTCTACCAGACCGGTCATCAGGGCTGCCACAAAGGTGCGGCGGGGACTCATACCGGCTGCCAGCATCGGCCCGATGATAACCATACCCTCGGGAATGTTCTGCAAAGCAATACCTGCGGCGATGGTCAGAGCCTCGCCGGTGTTTCCTGTGCCGAAGCCCACACCTGCGGCGATGCCCTCCGGCAGATTGTGGATGGCGATTGCCAAAACAAAGAGCAGAACCTTATTGACCTTTTCCGTTCCGGAAGGATGGCTCTCCTGATCCACCCCTGCCAGCTTGTGCAGGTGGGGAACCAAACCGTCCAGCAGGTTCAGACATACCGCGCCGCAGAATACCCCAAGGACGGTTACGGGGATGCCCCAGCTTCCGCCATACTCCACCGCCGGGAGAATCAGTCCCATTACCGCTGCCGCCAGCATGACCCCTGCGGCAAAGGCGAGAACAATATCGCTGAATTTATGGGATATTTTCTTAAACATAAAGCCCAATATCGATCCCACCACCGTGGCGCCGCCAACACCCAAGGCGGTGAGCAATACCATTTTCATAAGAAACCTCCTTTGCGAAAAGTTGTGTATTCATTATACAAACACCTCCCACAAAAAATCAACTATTCTTCCTAAAATAAATATTTCCACTTTACAGATAACCATTTATTTCGTATCATATTAACAAATTGCGGTTGCCGCTTGAAATTCCCGTACCCCATAGGGAATGCTTCGGCGGTTTTCTTGCAAACCCACATCACCGAAGGCGTGACTGAGAGGGGAAACAGAAAAATCTTAGTATATTTCTTCACTTAAGGAGAAGCTCATGAAAGACCTGAGATTACACTTTCTCAAAGGGGATATCCTTGCCATTGCCGCGGTGGTGGTACTGGCGGTGGGACTTTTGATTTTCTTTGTGCCAAAAGGCGATACCGCCGGGGGTGCGGTGCAGGTGTATCAGGATGGAAAGCTGCTCCGGGAATTCCCACTAAATACAGATGAAAGTTTTGAAATCAACGGAGATTATCATAATACATTGGAAATCAGAAACGGAAAAGTTGCCATTACCCACTCCGATTGTCCCGGCGGCGATTGCCTGAGCAGCGGCTGGATTGGCACTGCCGGCAGGAGCATCGTGTGCCTTCCCAATCGGGTGGAAATCCGAATTGTGGGCAAGTCTGATGTGGACTTTGTAGTGGGGTGACGGTATGGGAACAACAAAACGCCTGACGCTGTCCGCGGTGATGATTGCCCTTGCCCTGGCGCTTTCCTATGCGGAGCGGTTGATTCCGCTGCAGTTTGTCATTCCGCTCCCCGGGGTGAAGCTGGGACTTGCCAATATTGTCACGCTGGTGGCTCTGTATCTGCTGGGAGCAAGAAGCGCCTTTATTATTTTGTGTATCCGCTGTCTCCTTGGCTCTATGTTTGGCGGCGGCATTACGGGACTTGCCTTTTCCTTAACCGGCGGTCTGCTTGCCATGCTCACCATGACCTGCGGGAGAAAATGCAAGCCTTTGTCCGTCTACGGTGTCAGCATTCTGGGAGCGGCGGCGCACAATATCGGACAGATTTGTGCCGCCATGGTGCTGATGCGGTCTTACTATGTGGCAGCGTATCTGCCATACCTTCTGCTGGTGGGGTTATTCACCGGCTTCGCCACCGCTGCCGCTGTCGCCGGTGTGCTGAAAATTCTCAGTGCTGAACGTTTCGGTTTTTCAGAAACGAGCAATAGAACACAGAATACGGAGGAAACAATATGATGAATAAAAAGCTCTCCATCCTTTTGGCGGTACTGCTGTTGGCAGCGCTGCTGGCAGGCTGTGCCGGTACTCCTGTGGTGTACTACGGCAACTGCACCTGCCCCACCGGAAGCCATGACACACCCCCGGAACCCAGCAAGCCCCAAGCCACCGGCTCTGTCAGAACCGGACTGGCGGTGGTCACCTCTGTCAAGGACAGCGTAAGCGGTGAAAAGGCTGCCTACGATGTGACGCTGGTTGCGGTCACCGTGGACGATATGGGAAAAATTCAGGATTGCGTGATAGACGGTGTTTCTGCCAACATTGCCTTTGATGCCGCCGGTGTCATCACCTCCGACCTCACCGCTCCCATCCAAACCAAAAATGAACTGGGTGACGAGTATGGCATGAAGCTCTACGGCGGTGCCAAGTACGAGTGGTACGAGCAGGCAGATGCCCTTGCCCGGTATGCCGTGGGCAAGACCGTGGAGGAACTGAAAAACGGCGCCATTGACGAAACCGGCAAAGCGCCGGCAGGCTCGGATTTGGCATCTACCGCTACCATTTACCTTGGCGGCTACGTTTCCGCCATTGAAGAAGCGGTGAAGAACGCAAAGCACATGGGTGCGAATGCCGGGGATGAACTGCGGCTGAGTGCCATTTGTTCTGCCGCAAGCAGCGTTTCCGCCACTGCCGACAAGGCAGGTACTGCCCAGCTTGACTGCGATGTTACCGCTGTCACCGTTAAGGACGGTGTGATTACAAGCTGTGTCATCGATTCCGTGCAGGCGAAGGTGACCTTTGATACCACCGGCACCATCACCTCTGACATTGCTTCTCCGGTTCAGACCAAGACCCAGTTGGGTGACAGCTACGGCATGGTTGCCTGGGGCGGCGCACAGCATGAGTGGTACGAGCAGGCAGCAGCCTTTGCAAATTACGTTGTGGGTAAGACCCCGGCGCAGGTGGCTGACATTGCCGTTTCTGAGGGTAAGCCTGCGGATGTGGATTTGTCTGCTTCCGTGACCATCGCCATCGGTGGCTTCCAGGCGCTGATTGCCAAAGCCACAGCCCGGTGAAGCGGCTGATTTGTGTGATGCTGTCGCTGACAGTTTTCCTCAGCGGCTGCTATCAGCTCCCTGCACAGCAGGAGGAAAAGCAGTACACCGCCACTTTTTTGAACCTGTTTGACACGGTGACCACCATCGTGGGCAAAGCGGAAAGCAAGGAAGCCTTCGAAGCCGAAGCCCGTCAGGTTCATGATGCGCTTCTGGTGTACCATCAGCTTTTCGATATCTATGAAGAATACGACGGCATCCACAATCTGAAAACCGTCAACGATGCTGCCGGAGGTGACCCGGTAAAGGTGGATGAAAAAATCATCGACCTGCTCACGGACTGCAAGGTATTCTATGAAGCCACCGGCGGTCTTGTGAATGTGGCAATGGGCAGTGTGCTGAAGCTGTGGCACGATGCACGAACCGAGGGCATCAACAACCCCCAAAATGCCCGTCTGCCGGATGAGGCTGCCCTGAAAGCTGCCGCTGACCATACGGATATGGACAAGGTGGTCATCGACGAAGCCGCTTCCACCGTCTGCCTGACGGATGGGGAGCTTCGCCTGGATGTGGGTGCGGTGGCAAAAGGCTGGGCGGTTCAGAAGGTGGCGCAGGAAGCCCCCGAAGGACTGCTCATCAGCGTCGGCGGCAACGTCTGCGCCACCGGTGCCAAGGATGCCAAGGGGACACCTTGGGTGGTGGGGATTCAGAATCCTGAGAATTCGGAAACCTACCTGCATACCATCCATGTCACCGAGGGAAGCGTAGTTACCAGCGGCGACTACCAGAGGGCATATGCGGTGGAGGGGAAGCTCTACCACCATATCATTGACCCGCACACGCTGTATCCCTCCCAATACTGGCGAAGTGTGACCGTGGTCTGTCCGGACTCCGGTGTTGCCGATGCACTGTCTACCGCGCTGTTTCTGCTTCCTCAGGAAGAGGGGCAGGCACTTCTGAACCGTTATTCGGCAGAGGCGCTGTGGGTCAAAGCATCGGGAGAACGCTTCTACAGCCCGGGATTTGATGCTTTAATCAGAACATAAGAGGTGAATTATTTAGTGAAACGCCTGTTTTTTGGTGGAATCCATCCGAAATATAACAAAGAAATGTCCACCACCGTTACCACCCTGCACACGATCGAACCCCGTACGGTGGTAATCCCCCTGCTCCAGCACATCGGTGCGCCTTGTCAGAGCCTTGTGCAGGTGGGGAAGAAGGTGCGGCTGGGTGAAAAAATCGGTGACGGCGAGGGCTTGTGCGTCCCCGTTCACGCATCGGTTTCCGGTACGGTGGTGGCAATTGAGCCTCGTCCCCATGTCAGCGGACGGGAAGTGATGTCCGTAGTCATCGAAAATGACGGAAAGGACACTGCCGTTCCCTTCACGCCCAACGATACCCCTTTGGAAAATCTGGACACCGACACCGTTTTGCACCGCATTCGGGAGGCAGGGATCGTAGGTATGGGCGGTGCGGCATTCCCGGGCAACGTTAAGGCGCTGTCCGCCATGGGCAATGTGGATACCTTGATTGCCAATGCCTGCGAATGTGAGCCGTATATCACTGCCGACGATTCTCTGCTTCGTACGACCCCTGAGCCGGTGCTGCAGGGTATGCAGATTCTCACCCGGGTGCTCCACCCCAAACGGGTGGTGCTGGCGGTGGAGGATAACAAAGCCGAAGCCATCGAAAAGCTCCGGGGTCTGCTTCCCGGGTATCCCGGCATAGAACTGGCGGTGCTGCCCACCCGTTACCCTCAGGGTGCGGAAAAGCAGCTCATTCAGGCGCTGACCGGCAGGGAAGTAGAGCCGGGAAAGCTGCCGGTGAGTGTGAACTGCGCGGTATTCAATGTGTCCACCTTCGCAGCCATTTATCGGGCAGTCCGTCTGGGACAGCCTTTGACCCAAAGAATCGTCACCGTTTCCGGTGAAGCCATTGCCGAGCCTCAGAATTTCATCGTTCGGATCGGCACGCCCTTTGAAGACCTGATTAAACGTGCAGGCGGACTTCATGACCGCACAGAGCGGGTCATCAGCGGTGGGCCTATGATGGGCTTTGCCCAAAAAGACCTGAGTGTGCCGGTGGTCAAAGCCACCAACTCCATCTTGTGCCTGCTTCGGGATGAAAACGGTGCGGCAGAGAACCCCGTCTGTCTGCGCTGCGGAAAATGTGTAGTTGTCTGCCCCATGCGGCTGCAGCCTCTTTATATGTACCGCTTCGTCAAAGCCGGACGGGTGGACGAGCTGCAGCGGCTGAACGTGCTGGATTGCATCGAGTGCGGAAGCTGCGCCTTTACCTGCCCCGGTAAGCTGCCTCTGGTGGAAAAATTCCGGGAAGGCAAAAAATTAGTAAGGGAGGCACAGACGAAATGAAATTGACCGTTGCTTCCTCTCCCCATATCCGGGGAAATTTCCGCACCAATCGTATTATGCTGGATGTGGTGCTGGCGCTGCTGCCTGCCCTTTGCGTTGGCGTAGGCACACTGGGTTACCGCTCCCTGTTGGTGGTGGGGGTATGCATTGCCTGCTGTGTGGCATCGGAGTGGCTGTACAGCCTGATTACCCGAAGCCGTAACACCATCGTGGATGGCTCTGCGGTGGTTACGGGCTTGCTTCTGGCAATGACGCTGCCGTCTACCGTACCTCTGTGGCTGGCGGCGGTGGGCAGTGTGTTTGCCATTGTCATCGTCAAAGCCCTCTGTGGCGGACTGGGACAGAACATATTCAACCCCGCTCTGGCGGCAAGAGCCTTTATGCTCCTGATTTACCCCGTGGGGATGGTTCGCTATTCCTCCATCGCAGTCGATGGGGTGACCTCCGCGACCCCTCTGCACCATATGGTCATGCCGGGACTGCCGGAGGAGAGCCTTTGGGATCTGTTCCTCGGAAAATGCCCAGGCTCCATCGGTGAGATTTCCGCTTTGATGCTCCTGCTGGGCGGCGGCTACCTTGTGTGGCGGAAGGTAATTTCCATCCGTATTCCGGCAGCGTATCTGGGTACGGTAGCGGTGCTGACCCTGATTTTCTCCAGAGCAGGTGCGCCTTGGGAGTGGATGCTCTACTCCCTGCTGAGCGGCGGTGTGATGCTGGGTGCCATCTTCATGGCAACGGATTATGCCACCTCTCCTGCCACTTCTTTGGGTCAGATTATTTACGGCATCGGCTGCGGTGCGCTGACGGTGATTTTCCGTTACTTCGGACTGTTCCCGGAGGGCGTTACCTATGCCATTTTGATTATGAATGCCTTCGTCTGGCTCATTGACCGCTATACCCCTCCCAGACGGTTCGGAACGAAAAAAGGAGGGAAGGCAAAATGAAAAAGCTGTTTGTAAGCATCGGCGCTTTGGTGCTGTGCTGCGTAATTCTCTTCGGTGTGTCCACCCTGACCCAAAAAATCGCAGCGGACAATGCCCGGATTGAGAAGCATAACATGATGTCCACGCTCCTGCCGGGGAGTATGAAATTCAAAGAAGAAGCCTATACCGGAGAGGATGCCAATATCCGCGCCGTCTACCGGGGAGAGGGCGGCTATGTGATTGAAACCGCTGTGCAGGGCTATGCCGATGAAATCACCATGCTGGTGGGTGTCAGCTCGGAAGGTAAGGTCACCGGTTTGGTGGTTCGGGAGCTTTCCGAAACGGTTGGTCTGGGAGCAAAGGCGCTGAAGGATCACAAGTTCCTTTCTCAGTTTCTCAATACCTCGGAGCAGACAGAGGTGGGAACGGATATCGATGCCATCTCCGGCGCTACCGTGACCTCCAAAGCCATTGCCAAAAGTGTTAATTCCGCGGTTGCTTTTGTCACCGGTGCGGATATCGATTCCGGCGCCACAGCCTGGGGAGGTTAAGTTATGAAGGGAAATCGATATTTTCTGAATACCGCTCTGACGGTTGTGGTGTTTGTGGCGGCAATGGCTGCCGTGGTGGTGAAAGCCTTTTTCCCCCAGATTATCATTCCGAAGCTGGGGATACCGGAAATGGTGCTTTTGTCCCTGATTGCTTTGCTGGCAGACCATTACCTTGCCGGAAGTACCAAGCGGTGCTGGTTCTGCATTGTGCCGATGTCGCTGCTGGCGTTCGGCTTGCTGCCGCTGGTCACCCGACTGGTTCTGCCGCTGGATGCTCTGTGGCTGGGCTTGAAGGGCTGCGCTGCCTTTACCCTGACTACATTGCTGTACACCTCCATTCAGGAACGGCTGTCCAGCGGGCCGAAGGCAAAACTCGCCCCTGTCCTTTCCGCTCTGGGACTGTATCTGGCATCCCAGGCATTCATGGGATTATAAAAGAAATTTGCCGCAAGCCATTTGGCTTGCGGCAATTTTTATACCTTGAGATACCCACAAAGCAGCTTCAGAGTGTTCAGCACTGCGTCAATGTGGCTGCGTTCGTAACCGTGGCTGGCATAGACACCGGGGCCAATCAGCCCATGGCGGATATCATACCCAGCCCGAAGGGTGGCTTCCACGTCAGAGCCGTAGTAGGGATACACATCCACCGCATAGTCCGCACCGGCGGCTTTGGCGGCTTCCATCAAAGCACCTACCACTTGGTAGCTGTAAGGGCCGCCGGAATCCTTGGCACAGATGCTGACCTGTCGCTCGGTGCAGTTCAGTCCGTCACCAACACAGCCCATGTCCACGGAAATGGATTCAACAACATCCTCCGGCACAGAGCCGCTGCCGCCGTGACCGACCTCTTCATAGACAGTCACATGAACATATACCTTCCGGCAGGGGGTGAGGTTATTGTCTTTCAGATACTTGGCAAAGCCCAGCAGAATGCCCACGCTGAGCTTGTCGTCCAGAAAGCGGCTCTTCAGGTAGCCGCTTTTTGTCATTCGGGTACGGGGGTCAAAGCTGACGATGTCACCGACCTGAATGCCCAGTGCCTTCACATCCTCCGCGGACTTGACATCCTCGTCCAGTACAACTTCTACCGTATCAAAGCTCCGCTTGGCGGTACTGTAGTCCCCGTTGACATGGACAGAAGCATTGCAAAGCTGGCAGGTGCCTTCGTAATACTTGCCGTCACGGGTGTCTATGCGGACATTTTCCGCCTCGGCATTGTTGGGGTTCATGCCACCCAGCGGTGTCAGCTTCAGACGGCCGTTGCCTTTAATCTGGGAAACCATAGCCCCAAGGGTGTCCGTATGGGCTTGCAGCAGGAGCGCATCGCCTTCGCCACCCAGTTCCGCAAGGACACCGCCCTTTTTGGTAATGTGTACCCGAAAACCCAAGGCACGGAATGCAGCCTCCACCCACAAAGCAGCCAGATTGGTGTAGCCTGAGGGAGAAGGGATTTCCAGCAGAGAACTGGCTTCTTCCCATGCGTATTGTGCGTAAGATAAATCAATCATCGGTTTTGTCCTCCTAATAAGATGTAATGCCAAACGCCGAATACCTCACGGACGTAGTAATGCAAAAAACGGTCAAAGCTGCCGGTCTTTGCCGGGATTGCGGAGATTTCCAAACCCAGCCCCTCGGCTTGCAGACCGGTGCGGAACAGATGATACTCGCTGGAAACCACCCCCACAGAGGTGGGACGTTCGCCTGTTTCGGTTTCAATAATATCCAGAGAGTAGGTCAGATTGCTCCAGGTGGAGGTGGCGTTTTCCTCCTTGCGAAGACGTTCCGCCGGAATCCCCAGTTTGATCAGCTCATCGTACATACATTGGGCTTCGGTTATCGGCTCATCACCGCCCTGACCGCCGCTGACAATGGCGACGGTATCCGGGTTTTCCTCCAGATATTCCTTGGCGGCAACGATCCGCTCCCACAGCGACATGGACGGACCGTCATCCCGAACCTGCGCCCCCAGCACCACAATATACTCACAATCCGGGGCAGGGGAGGAAAGACTGCTGTGGAGGATCAACCCTCCGGTGACACAAAACAAAGTCACCCCCAGAATCATCAGGGTCGTAAACAGAGCACGGACAACCCTTGTCCCTTCCGGGTGCTTTTTCTGAAACGTACCAATCAGACAGTATACCGCAATGATTGCCCCAATGCCCAGGGGAAGAATGCGTACATAAGCATAAGTCGGTACCAAAGCCAAAAGCCCAATCCCCAAAGCCGTAATCCACCCCGGCAGACAAGGAATGCTGCGTAATTTATTCATAAGACCTCCAAACCGTTGGAAAGATAAATTGTTGTTTAACTTACAACACAGGCGACTTGGCTCTCCCTTTGGGAGAGCTGGCACGCCGTAAGGCGTGACTGAGAGGGCAATCAGAAAAATGTGTCGTTATCGCCTGCGGCGATGTGATTTTCTTTAAGA
>JAFULI010000002.1 GCA_017473455.1 Oscillospiraceae bacterium | reverse complement strand
CCAATGCAGCGATAAATTGTTGTTTGAAGTTCAATTACGCATATGTCACTTGCCTCTCCCTATGGGAGAGGTGCCCCCGAAGGGGGCGGAGAGGGCATCATGATTTTCTTAAAGAAAATCACATCGCCGCAGGCGATAACGCCACATTTTCCTGAAAATCAGAAAAATTCTAACATTTTTCTGATTGCCCTCTCAGTCACGCCTTACGGCGTGCCAGCTCTCCCAAAGGGAGAGCCAAGTCGCCTGTGTTGTAAGTTAAACAACAATTTTCCTTTCCGCTCTTCTTTGTTTTACTTGACTTCCTTGGCTATCCATGGTATAATCCCGTGAGGGTTTGAACGACCTACTAACCGAAAAAGGAGAACGCTATGATGGAACACAGCAAGATTCAAATCGCACAGACCGCTTGTGATCCTTCCTTTGGGAATCGTGTTTTGAATTCCCTTGCAAACCTCGGGCTTAGTGTTTCCAATTTTGAATACGCTGTTTTTCCCGGCTTTTGTGATGTGCATGTGCATTTCAGAGAGCCGGGTTTTTCTTATAAGGAGACCATTGCCACCGGCTGCGCGGCGGCTGCCCGGGGTGGGTACACCGCTGTTTGCACCATGCCCAACCTGAACCCGCCACCGGATACCCCGGAGCATCTGGATATTCAGCGGAAGATCATCGGGGAAGATGCCTGCATCCACGTCTATCCCTACGGCACCATTACCATGGGGCAGGCAGGGGAAGCCCTTTCTCAGATGGATGCCATGGCGCCCTGCGTCTGCGGTTTTTCCGACGACGGTCGGGGTGTGCAGCACGATGACATGATGCGTGCCGCCATGCTTAAAGCAAAGGAGCTGGGCAAACTCATTGTTGCCCACTGTGAGGACAATTCCCTGCTTCGTGGGGGTTACATTCACGACGGTGAATATGCCAAAGCCCACGGTCATCGGGGCATCTGCTCCGAAAGTGAGTGGGGTCAGATTGCCAGAGATCTGGAGCTGGTACGTCAGATCGGCTGCCGTTATCATGTGTGTCACATTTCCACCAAGGAAAGTGTGGAACTAATCCGCAAGGCAAAAGCCGAAGGGCTGGACGTCACCTGTGAAACCGGGCCTCACTACCTGATTTTGACCGATGCCGATCTGCAGGAGGATGGAAAGTTCAAGATGAACCCCCCTCTGCGAAGCGAGGCTGACCGTCTGGCTCTGATTGAGGGTGTGAAGGATGGTACCATCGACATCCTCGCCACCGACCATGCACCCCACTCGGCAGAAGAAAAGTCCCGTGGGCTGGAGAAATCCGCCTTCGGCATTGTGGGACTGGAAACCGCCTTTGCCAGTCTGTATACCCATCTGATCAAGCCGGGTATTCTGAGCATGGACACTGTGGTAAAGGCGCTGACCGACAACCCCAGAACCCGTTTTCAGCTTCCCATGACACTGGATTACAGCGTCTGGGATTTGAATAAAGCATATACTGTTGACCCGGAGGAGTTTCTCTCCGCCGGCAAAGCCACTCCCTTTGAGGGGACGACCCTTTACGGGCGCTGCATTCTTACCGTCTGCCAGGGCAAAATCGTCTGGCAGGAGCAGGCTTAAACGATATCGACTACGGAGGAAAACACTATGGCAAAACGTACAGATTTGAAAAAGATTATGATTATCGGCTCCGGCCCCATTGTCATCGGACAGGCGGCTGAGTTCGACTATGCCGGCACCCAGGCGTGTCTGGCTTTGAAGGAAGAGGGCTATGAGGTGGTGCTGGTAAACTCCAACCCTGCCACCATCATGACCGACACCACCATTGCCGACAAGGTTTATATGGAGCCGCTGACTCTGGAATATGTGGCGAAGATCATCCGCTACGAGCGTCCCGATGCCATTGTCCCCGGCATTGGCGGTCAGACCGGTCTGAACCTCGCCATGCAGTTGGAGAAGAAGGGCATTTTGAAGGAGTGCAACGTTCAGCTTCTGGGTACTTCCAGCGTTTCCATTGAGCGTGCCGAGGACAGAGAGCTGTTTAAGGAGCTGTGCCAGTCCATCGGTGAACCGGTCATCCCCTCGGAAATCACCTACTCCATCGAGGAAGCCAAGGAAGCTGCCAAGCGGATTGGCTATCCCGTTGTCCTGCGTCCTGCCTTTACTCTGGGCGGCACCGGCGGCGGCTTTGCTTACAGCGAAGAAGAACTGATTGAGGTGGGTCTGAACGCCTTCAAGCTCTCCCCCGTCCATCAGGTGCTGATCGAGAAGTCCGTCAAGGGCTACAAGGAAATTGAGTTTGAAGTCATGCGGGACGGCACCGACCATGCCATCACGATCTGCGGCATGGAGAACATCGACCCCGTTGGTGTCCACACCGGCGACAGTCTGGTGGTTGCCCCCATTATGACCCTCAGCGACCACGACCTGAAGATGCTCAACGAATCTGCCCTGAAGCTCATCAAGGAGCTGAAGATCGAAGGCGGCTGCAACGTTCAGTTTGCTCTGAACCCCAATTCCTCTGAGTACTACCTCATCGAGGTCAACCCCCGGGTATCCCGTTCCTCCGCTCTGGCTTCCAAGGCTTCCGGCTATCCCATTGCCCGGGTCACTGCCAAGATTGCCGTGGGTATGACTCTGGACGAGATTAAAATTGCCAACACCACCGCCGCTTTCGAGCCTCAGCTTGACTACGTCATTGCCAAGCTGCCCCGCTTCCCCTTCGACAAGTTCACCTCCGCTCCCAACATTCTGGGAACCCAGATGAAAGCCACCGGTGAGGTCATGGGCATCGGCTCCAATCTGGAGGAGTGTCTGCTGAAGGGCATCCGCTCTCTGGAAACCGGCGCAAACCATATTTATCACAGCAAATTCGACAATATGTCCGTGGAAGAGCTGCTGGAGTATATCAAGGAGTTCCGCTCCGATAACCTCTTTGCCATTGCGGAGCTGTTCTACCACGGTGTCAGCATTCAGCAGGTTCACGAAATCACTCAGATTACCCCCTACTTCCTGGAGGCAATCAAGAGAATCGTGGACATGGAGGAGACTCTGAAGGTCAATCCCTTCGACCTTGCCACCCTCACCGCCGCCAAGAAGATGGGCTTCAGCGACAAGTACGTCGCCCGTATGTGGAAGTGCAAGGAGCTGGATATCTACAACTTCCGGAAAGAAAACAACCTCTTCCCCGTGTTCAAGATGGTGGACACCTGCCACACCGGGGCATATATCCCCTACTTCTACTCCTCCTACACCGGAGAGAATGCCTCCGTGCTGACAAACAAGAAGAAAATCGTGGTGCTGGGCGCAGGCCCCATCCGTATCGGTCAGGGCGTGGAATTCGACTACTCCACCGTCCACGCGGTTATGACCATCAAAAATGCCGGCTACGAAGCCATCATCATCAACAACAACCCCGAGACCGTTTCCACCGACTACACCACCGCTGACAAGCTGTACTTTGAGCCGCTGACCCCTGAGGATGTGATGAACATCATCGAGTTTGAAAAGCCTGAGGGTGTCATTGCTTCTCTTGGCGGTCAGACTGCCATCAATCTGGCACAGCCTCTGGCTGACCGGGGTGTGAAGATCATCGGCACAGACTGCGCCGCCATCGACAAGGCAGAGGACAGAAATGCCTTTGAAAACCTCCTCAACGAGCTGGACATTCCCCGTGCCAAGGGCCGTGCCGTGACCAAGATTGAGGACGGCATTGCCGCCGCTGCGGAAATCGGTTACCCGGTGCTGGTACGTCCCTCCTTCGTGCTGGGCGGCAGAGCCATGCAGATCGTTGCCAACGAAGAGCAACTTCGCCACTACCTGCGTACCGCCGTTGAAATCGACGAGGACAAGCCCGTGCTGGTGGACAAGTATATTCAGGGCCGTGAGGTGGAGATCGATGCCATCTGCGACGGTCGGAATGTGTTCGTCCCCGGTATCATGGAGCTGGTGGAGCGTACCGGTGTCCACTCCGGTGACTCCATCTCCGTCTATCCTCCCTTCTCCATCTCCAACAAGGT
>JAFULI010000001.1 GCA_017473455.1 Oscillospiraceae bacterium | reverse complement strand
TAATTTGTTTTTTCACACACTCATTATAACACCAAACGGCTGGTTCTTCCACTGAACCAGCCGTTTTTCTATAAATATTTTGCAGGCTGTACCTTTCGGCACAGCCTGCTTTTTGTGGGACTTTTTTTACAGCCCCTTTTTCTGGCACACCCGAGAGGATTCGAACCTCCGACCTGCCGCTTAGGAGGCGGCCGCTCTATCCTGCTGAGCTACGGATGCAAATGCCTGAATATTGTAACGGAAAAAGCGGCAATTGTCAAATAAATTCCGCCCGGAGGCTGTCGCAATTTTCCAACCTATTCTTAGGCACTGCCAAAGTAATCAGCCAGCCTGCCATATCGCAGGTGCCGATGTCAGGGCTGTTAATTTGGGCGATTTGTATTGTCAGGGTGTTGCCGCTGAACACAAGGTTTTTTGCTCCAAACCGTTCAGAGCCGCTTCCGGAGGTAACATAGACACCCAGTAAGGTATATTCCCGGAAAAAAACATCATCCCGGTCAGCAATCATCTTCTCAAAGGAGCCTACCTCATCATAGCCGGCGTCCAGCGACAAAAACTGTCCTACGGTATTCCGAAAGTCTGTGATATCCTCAGGGGATGTAAACCGAAAAACCGGCAGAGAGTCGGCATCCTTACTTTCAGCGTATTGGGCAATTTCTATTTCTTCGTGCCAGTTGACCCATGCGGTACGGGGATCAAAGCTTTGTGCCGGTGTGGCAGTATCGGAACTTGACGGGGAAGAGGCATACCAACTCTCCAGCCGTGTTAGAATTTCACCGGGAATATCTCCCCGGGAGCCACTTTTCAGCTTCCAGAAGCCATGCGCATGGGTGCGGGGCGGATAGATTTCTTGTATGCCACTATGGAGCAGCAGAATGGTATCTCCGTCCGCCAGTTTTGAAAATACCTGATTACCGCTGCTGTGGGAAAGCTCCACCGCTGTACCGTTCAATATCACAATTGCAGTATTGTCCTGCAATACATATTGTCCCGTGGAAAAACTCAGCCCACGGGTATCCATCCACCAAAGCCCAACTCCGGCTGCCAGAACCAATCCCAGAACCAGCGTCAAAGGAATAATCCACAGTTTCTTTCTCACGCTTAACCTCCTGGAGTCATCATCGTGCCCATAAAGAAGGGAATATTGGTCTCGCAGTCGATCAGCAGATATACAAAGGGACGGTTCAGATTGATTTCAATAGGGTCAGGCTGAATTATGCAACCGTTGTCCATACCCACTATTGTGGCGGCACCTGCACGGGTACCTTGTTCCGCTACAGAAATGTAGGTCTTATGCAGCACCATGCTGATATACAAGCTATTGTCAATACCGGAAAAATCAGCACATCTGCTGTCGAAGGCATTTGGCATTCCCATATTCCTCAGGGTTTCAGATAATTCGATGGTATATTCCGTTTCAAATTTTGGAAGCCCTGCATTTACCTCAGCGTATTCCGGATCAGCAAGGAGAACCTGCAGCCTTTCCCCGGTGAGGGAGTCGACATATTCCGAAACTGTCACACCTTCATCGGGAAGCAGCGCAACAAAGGCATAGTCAGAGCCACAGTAATACTTCACAAAGCCCGATGCCTTTTCGTCCCGAATGTAGGCATGTTCCGAACTGTACATGAACTCTGCTTCGGTTTCGCTTCCGTCCTCGTTGGTGAAGGTCCCCGGTCTGACTTGATGCTCTTCGTAGACCACATTCCACTGAGCATCGAATGCCAGAGCGTTAATCAGGTACATCACTGTATCCGGGCTGATTTCCTGCAGGATTTCGGGAATCATACCATCGGTATTTTCCTTGACCCAGCCGTTGATGTCTGACAAGGTGGCATTGTTAAAAGGTGTTTTGTAAATGTCTGCTCCATAGTAATCGGCATTGCATTGCAGGAATTCTCCATTGACGTGAATGTTTCGTTTGTCAGCAATCCAGATGGAATTGGCAAGGGTGAGCTTGGCCTTTTCGCTTTGGGGAAGGGAGCGCATATAGCTGTACAGATACGGGTTCATTTCCTCAGGCGGCATTCCCAGAACGGATTGCATTTGCTCCAAAGTTTCTCCTTTGGCACCGTTCATCGTCATAGCAAGAGCGTAAAGAATGGAAATCGGGGAAATCAGAGTGTTTTCTTCTTCGGTGTTCATCGCCTGAAATAGCCTTACACCCAAATCTGTGAGTTTCACACTGTCGGCATTCAGGTCGGACACTCCTGCCACCGGTTTTGAAGTGGCAGTCTTGGTCAGGTCTTCAGAAACGGTACAGCCGGACATAGTAATTAATAAAGCAATCATCAGCCCGATGGCAACGGGCGTGCGCATGGTCTTGGACATAGCGAACCTCCTTATTACGGCTTGAGGGCTTCTACGGTGTATGCGTATAATACAATCATATTTTCTGAGGTTTCCGACAGAGAATAGTACACAACGACAGTGCTGCCTTCAGGGAAGGGCTGCTGTCCTTCAGGAAGCTGTACACGAACCGGCTTGCCGTCGTCATTGCTGCCGGAAACAGTACCAATCATATAATCGGCTTCCCATTGCTTCACCTGAACCCGGATCTTGCCGTTGTCAAGCTGATCCTGAACAGAGGCGTCCGGTGCTTCCTCCGGTGCGACTGGGCAATCGTTAATCCCCTCGGTGGGGTCATTAAACAAATCGCCGTCCGTAAGGGTGGAGGATTGTATATTTCCGTTGGCAGCACCGGAACTTTCTGTGAGACAGCCGGCATCAAATGATTCTTCGTCCAGATTGGGTGCATTATTCGTGGAGGGGAGAAACTGTTTCCCTACGGCATACGCTCCAATCAGGAGCAGGACACACGCTGCCATCGACCCGACCTTCAGCCAAACCTTTGGCTTCTTTCGGTTTCTCAACCCAGCCACTTCTTCAATCATATTGTCATCAAGATGGTTCAGCGCATCGTGAAGCTGTTCGGTATTCATAACTCAAAGCCCTCCTTTCTCAAATAATCCTTCAATGCACATCGGGTGCGGTACAGGGTGGTTTTTGCCTTGCTTTCACTCATACCGCAGTAACCGGCAACCTCTTTCAGGGGATCCATGAAATAGTATCGGCCCACGAAAAGATTTCGGGCATCCCGGGGAAGGGTGCGAAGAAAGCGGTTGATTGCCTCTCCCAGAAACTCGGCTTCCACGGTGTCCTCCGGTGCAAAGCCACCGGCAACGCAATCCTCCAATTCAGTCAGGGAAACAGCATACTCTGAGGCTTTCCGCTTGTCCCGGTTTCGCTTGCGGAAGATATCGATGGAAATCCGCCGTGTGAGTTTGCCGAGATAGGTAGCGAGATTTTGAGGCTTGTGTGGTGGCATAGAATTCCATGCCGCAAGATAGGTATCGTTTACACTTTCCTCGGTGTCCTCCCGGTCAGAGAGAATATTGTATGCAATTTTACTCAGATAGCGGTGATATTTGCTCTGGGTGGCGGTGATAGCGGACTCATTTCGCTCCCAAAACAGTGCGACGATTTGTTCATCCGGCATGGTTTCCCTCCTTTCAGAATTCATAGAGAAGCGCCTCTTATCTGTCTACTCGTCAAAGAAACTCTGAAGTTTCGCTTTCTGAGAAAATTGTAGCATAAAAATCCATGGGTTTCTATATAAATTTACTCTTTACAGCAGACGTTTTTTGGGCTATAATATATCGGAATGTTCAAAAAACGGAGAGTAGACTGCCATGAATATTGAATTTGACAGCTATAAGCAGAAATTAAACGAATGCAAGCCTGCCCTGGAGGGTCTGGCAGAATCCCTGAACCTTGAGGGACTGCGCAGCGAGCTGGAGCGTCTTCATGCTATGCAGGAAGCCCCCGGCTTTTGGGATGATCCGGACAAGAGCCAGAAAATCGTGGTTAAGACCCGTCAGATTGAGAGTAAGATTGAGCGCTACGAGCGGATGCTTTCTACCTGGGATGACCTGATGACCATTTGCGAAATGGCAGCCGAGGAAGATGATGACTCGATGCTCGATGAGCTGAAGGAAGGTTATCAGGGACTGATTGCCGACATGGAGAGCTGCCGACTGGAGACGCTGCTTACCGGACGTTACGATAAGAATAACGCTCTGATGAGCTTCCACGCAGGCGCGGGCGGTACCGAGGCACAGGACTGGTGCCAGATGCTCTACCGGATGTACACCCGTTGGGCGGAACGTCACGGTTATACCTACAAAATTCTGGACTATCAGGAGGGCGATGAAGCCGGCTTGAAGAGTGCGGATATTCTGATTGAGGGCGAGAATGCTTACGGCTTCCTGAAAGGGGAAAATGGTGTTCACCGTCTGGTTCGTGTGTCTCCCTTTGATGCCAATGCCCGACGCCAGACTTCTTTCTCTGCTATCGAAGTTGTGCCTGACATTGAGGATGACAGTCAGGATGTTGAGATTCGCCCTGAGGATTACGAGATGCAGGTTTTCCGTTCCTCCGGTGCCGGCGGTCAGCATATCAACAAGACATCCTCTGCCGTGCGTTTGATTCATAAAGCTACCGGCATTGTGGTTGCTTGTCAGACGGAGCGCAGCCAGTTCCAGAACAAGGAGAACTGTTTGAGAATGCTCCGCAGTAAGCTGGTTGAGATTCGGGAACGTGAGCATCTTGCCACCATTGCCGATATCAAGGGTGTACAGCAGAAGATTGAGTGGGGCAGTCAGATTCGTAACTACGTCTTTATGCCCTATACGCTGGTAAAGGATACCCGCACCGGCTGCGAAACCTCCAACGTCAACGCGGTTATGGACGGTGCTCTGGATCCCTTTATCGAGAGCTATCTGAATTGTTTGGCTACGGGCAATTGGGTGCAGAAATAATAGAAATTTTGCCGATTGATACTTGCATTCCGAAAAATGGTGTGCTATAATAGTCGGGCTATATGTATAAGTTCTCCGTAATCTGGAGTGATATCTTGGATGCCGCCGCGTTTAGTGGCTGCCGCCGTTGGCGGAGGGAGGTTTAAGAATGGAAGTTTTGAGAATTATTCTGATTGTGCTTGAGGTCATCGCCAGTGTTGCGCTGATTGCCATCGTTCTGCTGCAGTCCGGTAAGGAAGCTGGTCTGTCCGGTGCTATCGCCGGCGGCAATAACGAAACTTATCTGGGTAAGAGCAAGTCCGGAAGTCTGGATAAGAAGCTGGCTGCCAGCACCAAGTGGATTGCTCTGGCATGGATCCTGCTGGCTCTGTCTCTGAGCTTTGTGTAATGCCAATCATAATACCACGGGTCAATCCCGTGGTATTTTTTTGCGGATGGACAATTGGAAACTGCTGTGGTAAAATAACAGAGGAAATTACCCGACTCAGGAGGTGTTGCTGTGGATATCCGGACATTGTGTCAGGGGATAGCTATGCCGGAAGAGATGGTGCAGAAAGTGTATGGCTTTGCCGCCGATTTTGATTTTTCTGCAGTCGAGGAAAACCTGAACCGGATGATGGAAAGCACGACCGCTGCCGATGCCTGCGCCTGGCTTCAGGTGCAGCTTGGCGATGACCCGGAGGGGGTAGCGATGCTGTCTTGTCAGCTGTATTGTGCTTGTCAAATTTACCGACGTTACCGGGAGATGAACATTCCGGATAGCGTGTTCTTTGACACCATGGGCTGCTATACCCGCTTTGTCAGAGAATGCTGCGTGTATAAAGGAAGCTGTCAGTTTGACCGGGGCTGGTGGACATGGCGGCAAATCAGCATGCGGTTGTTTCGGTTGGGGGAACTGGAGTTTGAGCAAAAGCCCAACGGTACGGTTGCCATCCACATCCCTTCCGATGCCCGGTTTACACCGGCATTGGTGGAAAAATCAATTGCCATGGCGAAGTCATTCATTCCGCTCGTTGCGCCCCAATATGCCAATGCGGATTTCACCTGCCGTTCATGGCTGCTGTCTCCGTATCTGGCGCAGCTTCTGGGAGATAGTTCCAATATCCTCAGCTTCCGCAATCGGTTTGATATCCGGGAAGTGGAGGAAGACGATTATAGTTTTATCCCATGGCTGTTTCAATGTGTCCCCGATACCCCGGTGTCTGCATTTCCTGAGCGGACGACATTACAGCGGAAAGCGAAGGAATATATACTTTCCGGCGGAAAAATCGGCATCGCCTTTGGCGTCTTAAAATAAGGAGTGTGTATTATGGAAACAATTAAACTGGCAGGCCTGGAGCCTGCAAGTGTGTTGGGTTTCTTTGAAGAAATCTGTTCTATTCCCCATGGTTCCGGCAATACCCGGTTAATCAGCGACTATCTGGTTTCCTTTGCTAAAGCCCATGGTCTGCGCTATTGCCAGGATGAACTGAATAATGTCATTATCTTTCAGGAGGGGACTTGCGGTTATGAAGACCATCAGCCTGTGATTCTTCAGGGACATATGGACATGGTCTGTGAGCAGGACGAGGACTGTAAGCTGGATATGTATACCCAAGGCTTGGATATCGACCATGACGGAGAATATGTCTTTGCCCACGGAACCACGCTTGGTGGTGACGATGGCATTGCCCTTGCCTATGCGCTGGCGCTGCTTGCCGATGAAACCATTCCTCATCCGCCTCTGGAGGTTGTGTTCACTGTAGACGAAGAGGTGGGCATGGAGGGTGCGACCGGTATTGACCTTTCTATGCTGCAGGGCAGACGGTTGATTAATATCGACTCTGAGGAGGAGGGGGTATTTACGGTTTCCTGCGCCGGTGGCGCCAGAGGGACGATTACTCTGCCCGTCCAGCGCAGAGCGGTTTACGGGCCTTGTGTCCGCCTGACGGTGGAGGGGCTGCAGGGCGGTCATTCCGGTGTGGAAATCCACAAGAACCGTGCCAATGCCAATAAGGTTATGGGGGAATTCCTGGGTAGAATTCAGAAGCTTATGCCGGTGTGCATCACGAAGCTCTCCGGAGGCTCCAAGGATAATGCCATTCCCCGTTCCTGCTCCGTGACTTTGGTCGCTATGGGAAGCCATATTGAGCGGATCAATACCATTGCCGAGGAACTCCAAAAGGAGATTGCGCAAACATATGACGAGCCTGAGGTTCGTATCTATGGGGATGATGTGGATGCCTTTGGTGGAAACGCACTGAGTACCCAGCTTTCCGCTCAGGTGATTGCGCTGCTTTGCTCTGCTCCCAATGGTGTTCAGAGCTGGAGCGAGGATATCCCCGGACTGGTGCAGACCAGCCTGAATTTGGGCGTTGCTGAGCTTCAGAAGGAAGAATTGCGACTGACATTTGCGGTAAGAAGCTCTGTCAATCGGGAGAAACGGGAACTTTTGGACAGATTGAAAGAGTTGGCGGCATTCTATGAAGGCGGCTACAGCGAAACCGGCAATTACCCTGCATGGGAATACGTCAAGGATTCTGATCTTCGGGACACCATGGTCGCTGTCTATACCGAGCTGTTTGGCAAAGAGCCGCAGGTGGTCGCCATTCATGCCGGGCTGGAATGCGGTATTCTCAGTGATAAGCTGCCGGGATTGCAATGCGTTTCCATCGGGCCGGATATGCATGATATCCACACCAGTCGGGAACGACTGAGCATTCCTTCCGCTCAGCGCACATGGCAGTTCCTGTTGGAAACCCTGAAAAATCTGTAAAGAGAATAGGGGTGTGCTGCGAACGATGCAGCACACCCTTTAATTCTGCTCTTTGAAAAATGGTTAATATAATGGAGCGTCATTGCGTTTTCCCACGAACCAGCCCCAAGAGCCAGAAAAGGTCTTCTTTACGGACAACCCGAAGCAATACCAGAAGACTGCCAAACAACCCAAGAAATCCGATTATCTGCAAAACAGGTAATTTCAGCGTTTGCGCCATTGCCACTGCCCCGACTGCGGCGGCAATGGTCATGACAGTCGGGTACAATGGGATTTTCTGCCCGGTAATTTTCAGAAGCCGCTTCAGACTGAGAAAGAAATTGATGACATGGGTGACAGCAAAACTGAAAAAATAACCTCCCATGCCGTATCGGGGCAGCAATAGAAACAGCAGTACCAAATCCATGGCGGAAGTAATAATATTATACCGTACGCTGGCTCGCTGCTGCCCCAGCCCCTTGATCATGGAATCGGTGACAATATCGCAGTATAGCATTGCAGTCAGGGGAGCAAACCATTTCAGAAAGCGTCCTGCATCCGGACTGTCGTAGAGCCGGAGACATAGGGGCTTACTGATAAGAAATAAGATACTTCCGCTTAGACAGCCATACAGCAATGCCAGTCGCAAACTCCGACGGGCAAGATATCGGATACGGGCTTTGCTGCCTGCGGCGTTACATCGGGCCAGCTCCGGAATCAGCAGCTCTGTTAAGCCGAAAAGAATGGCGGCAGGAAACATCAGCACCGGGAATACCATACCGCACACAGTACCAAACAGTGCCAAAGGATTGTCCGTCCCGGAGAATAGGGCTAAGCGACGGGGGACCATCAGATTTTCGGTAGTGGAGATGCCTGCCTTCAAATCATCCGCTAAAGCAAGAGGAACGGCGGTGGCAGTCAGATGCCTGCCTATGGGGATTTTCCTTGGGGCAGGGGATTGCTCACGTAGCCGCAGGAATACCAAGCTCAGCAGAGTCAGACAAGCTCCTGAACTGCTTCCCAGGACTACTGCCAGACAAGCATTTCCGGGGTCGGGGTCTGCCCAGAATACCAGCAGACCGGCGGTGACAGCCATGGAGCATAGCTGTTCGGCAATTTCTACCACTGCCAGCGTACCAATGCGGTTAGCTGCAGTGAAATATCCGGTCATCACCCCGGTCAGACAGCTTACCGGTAATAACGCCCCCAGTAGCCGGATTGCCGGAGCAGCGGTCAAATCCCTAATCCAGTATTCAGCAATCTTTGGAGCAAACCAATATAAGCTGCCGCCTACCACAGAACTGCAAACAATGCTGTATAAGACGGCACCGGACAGCACCCAAATCACATTTCCCGGTCGTTTCCTTCCCAGCTCTTCTGCCGTCAGGTACATGGTTGCGGTGCGGATGCCACCAATGCCTGCAGTCATTGCCAGACTTCCTACGGACAGAACAAGCTGCAGCAGTCCAACCCCTGCAGCACCGATCCGACTGGAAATAAACACCTGAAACGAGGTGGAGACCATTCTCAGCAGTAAGTTTACCCCTGTGAGCATCAGGGCACTATAGAAAATCGGCATGGTTTTGCGCAAACAGATCCCCCCTTGTCCCTACTGTATGGGGACAAGGGGGGAATTAGAACATTAAGGATTGAATTCGCCGCACCACATACTCAATGGGCATTCGCCGCATTTTGGATTTCTGGCGGTGCAGCAATCTCTGCCAAAGAGCACAATACGGTGGCAAAAGTCGCTGCTTTCCTCCGGAGGGAGGAGTTGACGAAGCTGCTTTTCCACTTTTTCCGGGTCTTTCCCCTGAGAAAGCCCCAGCCGTCCGCAGATGCGGATACAGTGGGTATCGCAAACCACACTTCCGGGAGCACCGTATAAATCTCCCAGCAGAAGATTTGCGGTTTTTCTGCCAACTCCGGGCAAACGAAGAAGCGCTTCCATAGTGTCAGGCACTTTACCTCCGTACTCACTCAGAAGCATTTGGCAGGCGAGTACAATATCCCGTGCCTTGTGCTTGTAAAAGCCGCAGGAATGGACGTACCGCTCCACGTCGGCAATATCCGCATTCGCCATAGCCTCCAGTGTGGGATACGCCGCAAATAGCGCAGGTGTCACCAGATTAACCCGGGCATCGGTGCATTGGGCAGACAGCCGTACGGCAATCATCAGCTCATAATCGGTTCTGTAATGCAAAGCGCAGGGGGCATCGGGGTAACGTTTTTTCAGAATCTCTATGATGGAATTGACCTTTTGCTCCATACCAATTACCTCCGTTTTTGCTTATCATAGCACATGACGGAGGAATTGAAAAGTTTTTTCTTGAGGGTTTATTCCGGAGTTTCTTCTATGACCTCACCGCTGAGAGCGGAAATCTCATAGGCAATCCGCTCTTCAGGACCTTCTTCCGTGAGTTTGGTATAACAGCGGCTCTGCATTCGTCCACAGATGCGAATCTGCTCCCGGACATGGCAGTTTGAGATTTCCTGCGCCACACGTCCCCAGAGGATGCAGGGGAGGTAATCTGCCCTGCGGAATGCCCGTGGAACTGCCAGCATAACATCGCAAATTTCCCGTCCCAGTGGGGTTCTGCGGTAGTTTGGTTCCCGGCAGAGATATCCGGTGAGCATCACATTATTTACGGGTTCTCCGTCCTCGGCAGTGACGGAAGTGGCAAAGACGAAAATCAGCAGCCGCCTGCCATTTTCCACCCGGATATTGTGAGAGCGGATCTGACCGGTTACGGCAATCATATCGCCGCTGCAGGGATCCAGCCCTTGCAGAATGCTCTCTTCTACAATTACCGGCAGCGTATCCACAGCACCGGACAGCCGTGGAACGTTTAGCTTGAACCGATAGAACCTTCGCCCGTGATTCTCGTGAGAGAATTCCGGCAGTCCGCCCAGTTCCCCCCGAAGAGTAATGATATTGTTCGTATGTTCCATAGTACCACCTCAATTCAGATGTATGGAACATCCTATGACCTTTGGCGCAAAATAAGAACCCCATCAACCGCAAGGCTGATGGGGAAGGCTTATTTCTGAATATCCCGAAGCAAATCACCGGGGCTGATACCGTAAAGCTGAGCCAGTGCAATGAGATTGCCGGTGCTGGGGTCAGAGGTGCCGTTCTCCCATTTGGAAACAGCTTGACGGCTGACTTGCAATTGCTCTGCCACAAATTCTTGAGTCATGCCGCACCGGATGCGTTGCTCCTTCAAAACCTCAGCCAGGCTCCGCTTTTCCGGGGAGTGTTCTATTACCGGTTCTGGGGAGGTGTAGGCTTCAATCACCGGTTTCCGAACCGGTTCGGGGGAATTCTTTCTTTTGGATTTCCGGACGGAGAATACAATCAAAAGCACAATACCTGCAATCATCGGAAGAATGATGAAGATGAAAAGTGGGATGATCAGAATGGGTACAATCGACATGATAACAGCTCCTTTTTCGTTTGAAGTGCTGCCATTATACCATGGCAACCCACCAAAAATCCACCAACTACCGCGCAACTATTGGTTGCTGCCGGTGATTTGTGCCTGATTTTCCCGCTTTTCAGCGTTTTCCCCGCCCTTTTTGTAAGGGGGCTTTTGCCCCAGGCTTTCGTGCGGGTTTTTTAGCCGGCAATTTGGGAGGCGGTGCAGAAGGCTTACCCTGACGGGGCGGCACAGCACGAATCAGGCACTTGGGGCCGGAACCAATCAAATCCTCCCGATGGGCTTTCAGAAGGGCTTCCCGGACCAGATAATAGTTCTTGGGGTTGCGGTACTGGATCAAAGCCCGCTGCATGGCTTTTTCGTGGGGATCCGTGGGAACGTATACCTTCTCCATGGTACGGGGATCCAGGCCGGTATAGTACATGACTGTGGAAAGGGTGGAGGGGGTAGGATAGAAATCCTGCACCTGCTCCGGATTGTAGCCCATTTCCCGGATATACTCTGCCAGTTCAATGGCTTCTTTCAAGGTGGAGCCGGGATGACTGGACATGAGATACGGCACCAGATACTGGTTCATGCCGTATTGCTTGTTCAGGGTGAAATATTTGTCCACAAATTGGTTGTAGACAGCATTTCTGGGCTTGCCCATTCTGGACAGAACGGCATCGGAAACATGCTCAGGAGCGACTTTTAGCTGACCGGAGATGTGATATTGTACCAGTTCTTTGAAGAAAGTATCCTTATTGTCTGCCAGAAGATAGTCAAACCGGATGCCGCTGCGGACAAATACCTTTTTGACTCCGGGGAGCTTCCGCAGCTTCCGCAGAAGTGCCACATAGTCCGAGTGGTCGGCACGCATATTTTTGCAGGGGGTGGGGTAGAGGCACTGCCGTCCGCCGCAGGCACCCTTGGATAGCTGCTTTTCGCAGGCTGGGTGACGGAAATTGGCGGTTGGGCCGCCTACGTCGTGGATGTAGCCCTTGAAATCCTTATCCTTTATCATGATTTCTGCTTCGGCAAGGATGGACTCATGGCTGCGGGTCTGAATGATACGCCCCTGATGGAAGGTCAGGGCGCAGAAGGAGCAGGCACCGAAGCACCCACGGTTGCTCACAAGACTGAATTTGACCTCTTCAATGGCGGGAACGCCTCCTGCCTTTGTGTAGCTGGGATGCCAGGTGCGCATATAGGGCAGGGCATAGACGGCATCCATCTCCTCGGTGGTCAGAGGCTTTTGCGGAGGATTTTGTACCACAAATTCCTTCCCGTAAGGCTCAGCCAGCCGCTTGGCGGTGAAGGGATCGCAGTTGCCGTACTGAATGCGGAAGCTTTCGGCATAACGGCGCTTGTTGCTTTTCAGCTCCTCAAAGGCAGGCAGAAGGATGGTGGGCAGACTTTCATCCAATTGGGAGGTCCTGTATACTGTGCCGTCGATGTAGGTGATGTCCCGGACATCCATACCGGCATTCAGGGCATCCGCAATCTCCACAATGCTCTTTTCTCCCATGCCGTACATCAGAAGGTCTGCCTGAGAATCCAGCAGTATGGAACGCTTCATGCTCTCAGACCAGTAATCGTAATGACCTAACCGACGAAGACTTGCTTCAATGCCGCCAATCAAAATGGGTACATCCCGATATGTGCGGCGGATCAGATTGCAATAGACAATGGTGGCATAATCCGGACGCTTGCCCATAACACCGCCGGGGGTAAAGGCATCGGTCTTGCGCTTGTGTTTGGTGACAGAATAGTGGTTCACCATGGAGTCCATATTGCCGCCGGATACCAGAAAACCCAGACGGGGACGTCCGTAAATGTTGATGGAATTGGGGTCTTTCCAGTCCGGCTGGGAGATGATGCCCACACTGTAACCGTGACTTTCCAGAACCCGGCTGATAATGGCATGACCAAAGGAGGGATGATCCACATAGGCATCCCCGATAACATAAACGAAATCACACTGAACCCAGTCACGATCCAGCATATCTTGCTTGCAAACAGGAAGAAAGTCCATAGCTTACCTCCAAAAGGGTTTTGCTTAGTATATCATCTTTCCGACAAAAAGGGAAGAGGCTTGTCCTTGACAGCGAAGGAAAAACTTATATAATAAAGGGGAAAGGAAGTGTTTGTGATGGCAGTAAAATTGAATGAGGATGCCCAGATGGTTCAGACAATCCGGGAAGGGCTGAAGCGAACTGGCGGCTATTGCCCCTGCCGTCTGGAACGCACAGAGGAAAATAAGTGCATCTGTAAAGAATTCCGTGACCAAATCGCCGACCCAAACTACAAAGGCTATTGCCACTGTATGCTGTACTATAAGGAATAACGGCAGAAAAGCAAAAAACTGTTGACAAAACCGAAACGGTATGTTAAACTAATCAAGTCGCTGAGGTTCGGCGGCAATACGGGCGAGTGGTGGAATTGGTAGACTCGCTAGATTCAGGTTCTAGTGTTCACTGCGGACGTGCGGGTTCAAGTCCCGCCTCGCCCACCAAAAATCGACATCCTTCAACAGAAGGATGTCGATTTTTACTTTTTCATTCTTCACTATTCACTCTTCACTTAATTTTAGGGTCGATTTTTGGAAAGTTATAAGTTATAATGAATAGTGAATAAGTGGATGTGTCGGCTACGCCGACGGATTGGAAAAGAGGGATTTGATGAGTAACAGCGTTTTGCTCGATAAATCTAAGGCATTAGCGTTAGAAGTGATTCGACTGTGCAATGAAGTAAAAACAAACAGACGGGAATCCGTTTTGACCAATCAGCTTGTGCGTTCCGGAACCAGTATTGGTGCCAACATTAGGGAGGCTTTCTATGCTCATGGAAGAGCTGATTTTATTGCAAGACTTCATATCGCATTGAAGGAATGTGCGGAAAGTGAATATTGGCTCGAACTGTTATTGGAAGGTGGATATACAGAAAACAGAATTGTTCTGGAACATTGTGTTGAAGTTAAGAAAATCCTAATCGCCTCAATCAATACAGCAAAAACTAACAATCAGTCGTGAGGGGTCGAACCCTGAAATATACCATCTCTATTGTAGTGTGTTCACAAAAATCGGCAATCTTCGCAAGAAGGTTGCCGATTTTACTTTTTCAATATTAACTATTCAATCTTCCCCAAATAATCTACTCCCATTTTCCATAATTCCGGAAAATGGGGGATTTTATATTATATGCCACCATGCAACAGTCGATGGTTACCTGAATATTGGAGCCTGCTTGCAATAAAATGTTTCCTTGCAGTTTTTTGTAAAATAGTGTATGATATAAAAGGTATATTATATGTGCATGAGGTGCAGATTATGATTACAGGCGAATTGAAAAACAGAATTGACGGCTTGTGGGACATTTTTGCTGCAGGCGGTTTGGTGAATCCTCTGGATGTGATCGAGCAGATCACTTACCTGATGTTTATCCATGATCTGGACACCACGGATAATCTCCGCGCAAAGGAAAGTGCCATGCTGGGGCTGCCCTTCAAAAGTATCTTTGCTGACGAGGTGCAGGTGGGGGATAGAAAGATTGACGGCAAGCAGCTAAAATGGTCTGTGTTCCATGATTTTGACGCAGGCAGAATGTACGCTGTCATGCAGGAATGGGTGTTTCCTTTCATCAAGAACCTGGGCGGCGGCAAGGATAGTGCCTACTCTAAGTACATGAACGATGCCATATTCAAACTGCCCACCCCGCTGCTGCTGAGCAAGGTGGTGGACTGCCTTGATCAGATCTATGACCAGATGGAAAAGGTGAAGGACAGCGATATCCGCGGCGATGTCTACGAATACCTGCTCTCCAAAATCAGCCAGTCCGGCAGAAACGGCCAGTTCCGCACGCCTCGTCACATCATCAAGATGATGGTGGAGCTGATGCAGCCGAAGCCTGATTTTACTATCTGTGATCCGGCTTGCGGTACAGCAGGCTTTTTGGTGGCGGCAGAAGAATATCTGATGGACAACCATAAGAAGGAGATTTTCTTCGACCGGGTAAAAAAGGATCACTTCCTGAACCATATGTTCTTCGGCTACGATATGGATCGCACCATGCTCCGTATCGGTGCGATGAATATGATGACCCATGGTGTGGACAGCCCCTTCATCGAGTACCGGGACAGCCTTTCAGACCAGAATCCGGACAAGGAAATCTTTGACTTGATCCTTGCGAATCCTCCCTTCAAGGGCAGTCTGGATGCGGATACCGTGTCCGCTGATCTGCTGAAGGTTTGCAAGACCAAAAAGACGGAGCTGCTGTTCCTCACTCTGTTCCTGCGGATGCTGAAAACCGGCGGTCGGTGTGCCTGCATCGTTCCCGACGGCGTGCTGTTCGGCTCCTCTACCGCCCATAAAGCCATCCGCAAGGAGCTGGTAGAGGGCAACCGTCTGGAAGCAGTCATCTCCATGCCTAGCGGCGTATTCAAGCCCTACGCAGGTGTGTCCACCGGTATCCTGATCTTCACCAAAACCGGCCACGGTGGCACAGACAAGGTCTGGTTTTACGATATGACTGCCGATGGCTTCTCTCTGGACGATAAGCGCACGGAGATCAAGGAAAACGATATCCCCGATATCATCGCCCGGTTCAGAGCCCTCTCAGTCACCTCCGGTGACAGCTCCCCCAGAGGGGGAGCCAAGCTTGCCTCTCCCTCTGGGAGAGGTGTCGGCGAAGCCGACGGAGAGGGTATTTACAACGAAGAAAACAACCCCCGCACCGCAAAATCCTTCTTCGTCCCCAAGGACGAGATCGTGGAAAACGGCTACGACCTGTCCATCAATAAGTACAAGAAGACCGAGTACAGGCCCGTGGAGTACCCCGCCACCCAGGAAATCCTCACCGACCTCCACGAACTGGAAATGCAGATCACAGCGGGATTGGCAGAATTGGAGGGGATGCTGTGATGGCACGATTGGGAGATGTTTGCGATATCCTTAATGGTTTTGCTTTTAAGAGTGAGCAATACGTTGATAGAGGAATCCGAATCATCCGGATTGCAAATGTCCAAAAAGGGTTTATTGAGGATTCCACACCAGTGTTCTATCCGTTTGATAGCAAGGATGCTAAGAAGTATAGCCTTGAAGAAGGCGATATGCTGATGTCTTTGACGGGTAATGTTGGTAGAGTAGCAAAGATTTCAAAAGAGTTTCTTCCAGCTGCATTGAATCAGCGAGTGGCTTGTTTACGAATTAAGGATGGGGTTGCACTTGACAAAGCGTTTCTGTTTAACCTATTAAACTCAGACTATTTTGAACAGCAGTGCATTGCAGCATCCAAAGGTGTTGCACAAAAGAATATGAGTACCGAATGGCTTAAGGAATACGAAATTCCAATGTTTCCAATAGAGCAACAAAAAGCGATTGCTTCATTGCTGGATAAAGTAAGCGAGCTGATTGCCCTGCGGAAAGAGCAGCTTGCAAAGCTTGATCAGTTGGTCAAATCCCGATTTATCGAACTGTTTGGTGATCCTGTTTATAACACGAAGAAACTTCCAACGAAGCGGTTGGCAGAATTGGGATCGTTGGATAGAGGAAGATCTCAACACCGTCCCCGAAATGCACCCGAACTGCTCGGCGGCCCCTATCCACTAATTCAAACTGGCGAGGTAGCAAATGCAGGGCTATATATCACAGGATACAGCAATACATATTCGGAGCTTGGTCTCAAACAAAGCAAGATGTGGAAGGCTGGAACGCTTTGCATAACCATTGCAGCGAATATTGCGCAAACATCAATTTTGACTTTTGATGCTTGTTTTCCGGATAGCGTAGTAGGGTTTATTCCCGGAGATTCGATAAGCGCGATATATATGCACTATTGGTTTGGATTCTTCCAAAAAATATTGGAAGAACAAGCACCGCAAGTCGCACAGAAGAATATAAATCTTAAAATCCTTTCTGATCTGAGTGTGGTTGTACCCAATCAAGAACAGCAGAAAGACTTTATTGCCTTCGTCGAACAGACCGACAAATCAAAATTGACAATCCAGCAGAGCCTCGACAAACTGGAATTGCTGAAAAAATCCTTGATGCAACAATACTTTGGGTGAGTACCCTCTCCGTCAGTCCTTCGAACTGACACCTCAGCACAAGGCGCTAAGCATCCGTAAGCCGTCGGAGACGGCAACGGCTGGTAAGTCCCAGAGGGAGAGGCAAGCCCTCTCCGCCGCCGTTGGCGGCACCTCTCCCGGGGGGAGAGGCAAGTAAGTTGTGAGGTGATATAATGTCCAACTTCAAATTCCTACTCTCCGACCCTTCCTTTGCACCCTTTGCGGAGGTAGCCATTGCGGCGGAGAAGATCTTACATATTGATCCGGCGGC
>JAFULI010000021.1 GCA_017473455.1 Oscillospiraceae bacterium | reverse complement strand
CGTTATCGCCTGCGGCGATGTGATTTTCTTTAAGAAAATCATGATGCCCTCTCCGCCCCCTTCGGGGGCACCTCTCCCATAGGGAGAGGCAAGTGACATATGCGTAATTGAACTTCAAACAACAATTTATCGCTGCATTGGTCGGTGGTGGTCTGTGTCCGCAAGAAACTGCCTCCGAGGGGAAACCGGAGGCAGCGTACAATTAGTTGGTATAGTTGTCGAAATAGCCCTGCACCAGAATGATGGGGGTACCCTTGTCACCGGAGCCGGAGGTCAGGTCGCACAAAGAGCCAATCAGATCCGTCAGGCGGCGGGGCGTGGTGCCCTGAGAAGCCATGTTGCCCACCAGATTGCTGCCCTTCTGACGAATGGCATTTTCAATGGCAGCTTTCAGCTCCGCACCGGAAAGTCCGGCAAAATCGTTGTCTGCCAGATACTTCAGCTTCAGCTCGTTGGGAGTACCCTCCAGACCGGAGGTGTAGCCGGGGGAGACCACCGGGTCAGCCAGCTCCCAAATCTTGCCGGCAGGGTCTTTGAAGGCACCGTCGCCATAGACCATGACTTCGATATGCTTGCCGGTCTTCTCCAAAAGGCTTGCCTGAATGGCGGTGACCAGATCTCCACAGTTCCGGGGGAACAGCTTGACGGTATTCTCGGTGGACTTGTTGGAACCCAGCAGACCGTAGTTTTCGTTGAAGCCGTTGCCGTCGATGGAAGTGGTGAGGATATCATCCAGACCGCAAACGGTTTCCGCGCCGGCAGCCAGCAGCAGCCGCTTGGTACGCTTACGGGTATGGATATCGCAGTTCAGAACTCTCTTGGCATAGGGCAGGATGGCACGGGGATCGTTGGCGAAGATAATCTCCACTTCGGCACCGCATTCCCGAACCAGATCTCCGTAGTACTGCACATAGTCCACACCGGTGAAGGGATGGGGGTTGGAGCCGAACAGCTCCCGATATTTTTCAAGGGACAGAACATCGGAATAGGGATTGACCTTGGCGGCGTCCAGCTGATCGAAGCTGACCAGCTCATTACCCACCTCGTCGGAGGGGTAGCTGAGCATCAGTACGACCTTTTTCGCACCCTTGGCAATACCCCGCAGGCAAATGGCGAAGCGGTTCCGGGAGAGGATGGGGAAAATGACACCCACAGTCTCGCCGCCCAGCTTGGCACGGACGTCTTTCGCGATGGCATCTACGGAGGCGTAGTTACCCTGAGCACGGGCAACAACGGATTCGGTAACCGCAACCACGTCACGGTCACGGAGACTGAAGCCTTCGCTCTCGGCAGCTTCCAGAACGCTGGTGACTACGATTTCGGCAAGATTGTCACCCTCACGGATGATGGGACAGCGGATGCCCCGGGAGGTGGTTCCGACTTTTCTTTCCATAAGGTTTACCTCGTTTCTCCGGTGCATCCATATAAGAAGACCGGATGGATTGGTTTTGGGCATTGCCCAATCAACCACCTAATATTATGGCGATTCTCGGGGGAAATTGCAAGTGGAAATCCCTACTAAAATGCAATGTTCCATGGGCATCTGGTTATCTATATTCCACAAAGGGTTATTTACGCCAGGTGTTTCGGGAGAACAGCACCAGAATGGGGAAAATCTCCAAACGACCTGCCAGCATATCCATGGACAGCACCAGCTTGGAAAAATCGCTGAAGCCGGAGAAATTGCACATGGGGCCGACGGCTTCCAGACCGGGGCCGATGTTGTTAAAGCAGGCGAGTACGGCGGTAAAGTTGGTGCCGATGGAAAAGCCGTCAATGGAAATCAGGATATAGCTTAGAATAATGATGCATACATAGGCAGCCAGATACGCATTGGTATTGTCCAGAAGCTGCTGGCTGACCACTTCGCCGTTGTTGCGTACAAGACGCACCCGACGGGGATTGAGCACCTTACCCACGTTGCTGCGAAGACTTTTCACCAGAAGCAGAAGCCGGGTGACCTTCAGACCGCCGCCGGTGCTGCCGGCGCAGGCACCGACCACCATCAGGAACATGAGAATTCCCTTGGAGAAGGCAGGCCACAAGTCAAAGTCTGTGGTGGAGTAGCCGGTGGTGGTGATAATGGTAGATACCTGAAATGCCGCGTGGCGGACGGTTTCGCTGAGGGTGGGGTAGAGGTGGCGGATATTCACAGAAATCAGGACGATGGCTGTGACAACAATGCCGCAGTAGCTCAGCAACTCCTCGTCCTTGAATACGTTTCGGAACTGCCGCAGGAGCAGCAGGTAGTAGCAACTGAAATTGATGCCAAACAGGAACATGAACACCGTGGTGACATTCTGCAGATAAGGGGAATACGAACCCATGGAATCGTTTTTGACCCCGAAGCCTCCGGTGCCGGCAGTGCCGAAGGCGGTGCAGATGGCTTCCAGCAAGGGCATTTTGCCAAAGAGCAGGAAGATGATGTTAATCACTGTCAGCGTTATGTAAATCAGGTACAAAATGGTGGCAGTCTTACGCATTCTCGGCACCAGCTTACCAACACTGGGGCCGGGGCTTTCTGCCCGAAGCAGGTGCATGGTAAAGCCCTTGTCCTTTTCGCCCGGAGCGATGGCAAGCAGAAACACCAGCACACCCATGCCGCCCAGCCAGTGGCTGAAGCTGCGCCAGTAGAGGATGCCCCAGGACAAGGCTTCCACATCTGCCAAAATGGAAGAGCCGGTGGTGGTGAAGCCGGAAACAATTTCGAAGAAGGCATCCACAAACCGGGGGATTTCTCCGGAGATCACAAAGGGCAGACACCCGTAAAGACTTAGAATAATCCAGCTTATGCCTACGCAGACCATACCCTCCCGGGCATTCAGGGCGGTGGCAGCTTTTCGGCACAGAGTGAACAAAACAGCGGCGGTCACCGCAATGGCGAGGATTGCCGCAAGGAACCCCTGTACCGCATTCCACTCACCGTAAAACAGACTGATACTCAGTGCAGGAAGCATAAACAGTCCCTCAATGGTGAGGATCTGGGCGATGAAACGCCCCATAATCTTATAATTCATAGCGCCGCCTCTTACTGGAAGATGTCATTGATTTGCTTCAGCACACCCCGACCGCTGGTGACCACCACCAAGGTATCTCCCTGAGCGAACATAGATTCGCCGTTGGGGATTTCGGTGTGAGCACCACGTGAGATGCTGGCAATCAGGACGTTGGGTTTGAGCTTCAGCTTTTTCAGGGGGACACCGCAGAATTTTGTATTGGCTTCCACCGGGAATTCCAGCGCCTCTACCTGACCGTCAGCAATGGTGTGGACGGAAAGGGCAGCACCGGTCTGGTTTTGCATAGCGCGGACATACCGCAGAATATCGTTGCAGCACAGCTCCTTGGGACAAATCACGCTGCCCAGGTTCAGGCTGTCAATCAGTGTGCGGTTGTCCACCTGAGACATCTTGGTGATGACCTGAGGAATACCCCGGGCGATGGCATGGAGGGAGAGAATCATGTTAAGCTGATCCATTTCCGTCAGGGTCACCATGGCATCACAGTTTCCCAGACCGGCATCCTCCAGAACTTCAGGGTCGGATACATCCGCATGGATAATCTCCGCGTCGGGAAGCATGGCAAACAGCTCCCGGCAGCGGGCTTCGTCGGCTTCGATGATACGCACCTGAATGCCGCTGTTTTTCAGTAGTTCCGCCAGATAGTAGCTGACCCGATCACCGCCGCAGAACATGACTCTGCGAACCCGACGTGTGAGGATACCCAGATTTTTCAGCAAAATGGCAAGGTTTTCTGTGGGCGCGGTGACGAAAACCCGGTCACCCTCCCGCAGGACAAAATTACCCGAGGGAACCATGGAAGTGCCTTCCCGAAGAACGGCACACACCAGAATCCGGCACTTGACAATGCTGCCTAAATCCATCAGACGGGCATCCCGCAGCTTACTCTCGGCATCCACCTTCAGCTCTACGATTTCCGTGCGCCCCTTGGCAAAGACCTCCCGACGAAGAAAACCGGGGAACTTCAGCAACCGTTCCATTTCCCGTGCCGCCTGCTTTTCCGGATTGATACCCATGGACAGACCAAAAGTGTCCTGCATATCATAAATCTGATGAATGTACTCCGGATTGCGGATACGGGCGATGGTATGCAGCTTGGGGTTCAGGGCATGGGCGGTGGTGCAGCAAAGGAGGTTGACTTCGTCCGCGCTGGTCACAGCAATGAGCAAATCCGCATCCATGACACCTGCCTGCCGCAAAGTGGGCATGGAGGCACAGTTGCCGGACACAGTCATAACGTCATACCGGGAAACACTGCTTTCCAGAATATGAGGGTCGGAGTCGATCAGCGTCAGGTCATAACCCTCTGCGGAAAGTTCACGGGCAAGGGTAGAGCCTACCCGTCCGTCACCGGCGATGATGATATTCATAGAAAAACCTCCATCTTTGGCAAAAATCAGAACCATTATACCACAACTTTTTCCGGAACGCAACCGCAACAAACCGCCGCTGTCCCTGAGGACAGCGGCGGTTGGGGAAAATCAGTTAAAGTATTCCTTTGCGTAATAGCCGTAGACAGCGGTTGCCTGCGCCAGAGGCTGCATGGTGGTTGCCTTGCCTGCCTGAGAGGTGCAGTACGCGCCGATGGAGTATGCCATGACACCGGAGGAATACAGGGTCGTGCCGTCGGTGTACAGCACAGCGGCATAAACCGTCTTGTCCAGTTCCTTGGCGGCAATGCCGGAAGCCTGACCCACATAGTAGCTGCCATCGTAGCTCAGCTTCACAGTGGCGATGGCATTGCTCTGGGTGAGCTGAGATACGGAATTGTAGGTGGCGGCATCCCAGATGTACATGGTCATATCTCCGCTGACTGTGTACTTGGGAGTCATGTAATAGTTGATGGCGAAAGCACCCTCAAAGCTGATGCTTAAGTTTCTGCCGCTGAAGCCGTTGTTGGTACCGAAGATGCCCCGCTTTGTGCTGTCTGCCACCACGATGCCATCCAGCATATCGCTGCGGTAGCCGTCCACCAGAGCCTTCTGTGCGTCGGTCAGGCTGTTGTTGACCAGATTGTAAGGCTTGTAGCCGAAGTAGGTCTGGGCGGCGGCACCGTAGTTCAGCATCGCCACAGCCAGCGCCTTCATCTCGGCAGAATACTTGCTGCCGTTGACCATGTTCATGGCATAGGTCTTGGGGCTGTAGTTGTAGAGCTTGGTGTAGATGTAACTGCCGTCGGGCAGACGGAGGTAGAGTTTGAAGTAGATGGTGTCACCCAGCTTCTTGGCAGGAATGCCCAGTGTATCCACAGAGTAGTAACCGATGGAGCTGTCGTACTTTGCCCCGTCAATCCGGGTTTCTGCGGTATCCACTGTGCCGGAGTTCTGGGGTGTGGTCCACAGCAGCAGACCCATATCCTCAGCACCCAAATCACCCAACTCGTTGACGGTGAAGTACAGCCGCAGGACGATTTCATCCTCGAAGAGCAGGGCAGGGTTGGGGGTATTGAAGGAGGTGTTCAGATAAAGCTGCTTGTCACCGCACACAGAGCAAACACCGCTGACATAATTGTGGGAGCAGGTCAGACCGCACACAGAGCAGGTGCCGCTGCTCCAGCTATGGGGGCAGCTCATACCGCACACAGAGCAAACGCCGCTTACAAAGCTGTGGCTGCAGACCGCACCGCAGACGGAGCAAACGCCATTTGCGTAGCTGTGGCCCGCCGCCTCTGAGGTGAAGTAGCTGTACAGAGTCTGGGTCTGAATTTCCCGACCGTCAACGGCTTCCACCGGTACGTCGCTCCAGTCGGAGTAGGCACTCCAACCCTCATGGACGTAGATTTTCTCCGCGTGGGTGGCACTCTGACGGTACACGGCAACGGGCCAGTACCAGTTGGAGTTGGTGCAGACATCGGAGCGGTAAGTGCCGTAGCTGCCGTCACTGGAGTCGTAACGGAAGTTTTCCGGTGCGGTGGTGTCGTAGTAAGCGTGGAAGTTTACATAACTTCCGGTCTGGCTCTCCATGGAAACGTAGTCGCAGGAGTAGCACCAGTGGTAATACAGATAGCCAATCACTTCTTCGGAGTGGACGGTGTTCTTTTCCGTGGCAGTCTCCGAAGCGGTGAGGGCAAGGGCGCTGTTATGGTAGCGGCTGTACAGCTGGTGTGCGCTGCTGAAGCCACCGGGCCAGGATTTCACATAGGTCACCGTACGGGTGTGCAGGGGAGTCCAGCGGCTGGAAATCTGAGTGAAGCCGGCAAGGGCGCTGCTCTGGGAGGAAACCGTAACCTTGTCCCGATAGCGGTACTGGGTCTTGGTCACAATCCGGTCGCTGCTGACACCGGTGGGAGCGGTGGTGCTCCAGCCGGCAAGCTGGGTTTCATTGTATGCGGTGTAGCTTTCGCCGCAGGTGCAGGTGTACTGGGTACGGGGGAAGCCGGTGCAGTCCTGGGCGTATTCCTTGGCGGTGAAGCTGTGAACGTGGTAGGCGCTCCAACTTAAATTGCCGCCGTAGTTGTCAATATTCCCTGACCAGCTTGCCGTGTTTTCGGGGTAGGTGGCAGAGGCGGTGACGTTGTGGAAGCACATACTTCCGAAGGTGGGGGGAGTACCGCCGAACCGTACCCGGCTTAAGGAAGTACATTCCGCGAAGGTTTCTCTTCCGATTCCGAAGCATTCTCCCGACAGATAAATGTCAGTCAAGCCGGAGCAGCCGTAGAAGGCATAGCTGTACAGCACGGAAACCTGTTCGGGGATGCTCACACCGGACAGTCCGCTGCAGCCGTAGAAAGCGCCTTCGGCAATGGAGTACAGGTTTTCAGACAGAATGACCTGAGTGATGCCGGAGCAGCCTTCAAGGGCGTAATTTGCCAGCAGCGTCACGCTGGCGGGCATCTCAAAAGTGCCGCGGTAGGCAGAGGGGACGCGGTACAGTCCGTTTCCGCTGCGGTTGTACAGTACGCCGTTCGTGTCCACGCTGAAGTAGCTGCTGCCGTTGTCCAGACGGAAAGCGGTGATGGAGTCGCAGCCGAAGAAGGCTCTGTTTCCTATGGAACTGAGGGTGGAGGGCAGTGCCATCTGTGTCACAGAGGAGCAGCCCTGGAAGCTGCAATCGCCAAGGGAAGTAACACCCTCAGGGATGGTAACAGCGGTCAGACCAACACAGTCGGACATGGCATAGCCGCCTACCGAAGTGACGGTGGAAGGAATGCTGTAGCTGCCCACATAGCCGCCGGGAAGGCGGAGCAGGGTGGTCTTATTCTTGTTGAAAAGGGCAGTGCCGTCGGAAGCGTAGGCAGTGTTGCTGCTGCTGACGGTGATGGCGGTGAGGTTTTCACAGCCGTCAAAAGCGTTTTCTCCGATGGTGGTTACGGTAGAGGGGATGTACACACTGGTCAGACCGGAGCCTTGGAACGCACCGGCACCGATGGTGGTCGCAGTCTTACTGATTACCACACTTTCCATGGAGCAGCAGAAAGCAAAGGCATTTTTGCCAATGGCGGTTACGGTGTCCGGAAGGGAGATGGCGGCAAGGTCGCCGCAGCCGAAGAAGGCGTAATCACCGATGGCGGTGAGGTATACCGGCACCTTCAATTCCTTCAGGGAGTCACAGCGGTAGAAGCTGTAGTCACCGAAGGAGGTTACAGAGTAGGGGATGGTAGCGGTGTGCAGGCTGAAAAGACCGGCAAAGGCATAATCACCGATGGAGGTAATGCCCTGGGTGACCTCAACATGGGTGATCACACCGGCATAGCTTGCCCAGGGGGCAGGATTGTCAGCGGAGTAATCGGACATAGCGCCGCTGCCGGTGATGGTCAGTGTGCCGTTGTCATCGTAATTCCAGCTTATATTGCTTGCGGCAAGGCTGACGCAGGGGACGAGGCTCAATACCAGAGCCAGTACCAGCAGGAGGGAAAGAATACGTTTTGTCATTGTTTTGTCCTCCCTTCCTTAAAAGTCTTCGTAGACATAGTCCAGTATGACGTGAACACCGTCGTGGTTGGTGTTGGAGTCTGTGATTCGGCTGTTGGTGTTGAAGTAGAGCTTGCCGTCACCGCTGCAGATATCACAGCTTTCCATTTCGAACAGAGCGCCGTAGTAAGAGGAAGTGATGCGGAAGGAGAGCTTTTCGTCAGCATACACCGTACCGCCGTGGGTATTCTCAATGTCAAATACCAGAATGACACTCTGATTCAGATTGTAGTCATCACCGCTGATGGGGACAAAGAGCTTGCCGTCATAGTAGCCGAAGCCCTGATTGACGTAGCTGGAAAGATCCAGATGCTCGCCGTTGATGTAAACCGAGGATTTATTGATGGTGCAAACCTTGGTCAGCTCAATGTTGGCAGAGGTGGCGCTGGTGCTGACAGAGCCGGTGTAAATGTTCATGCCCAGCTTGGTGATGAAGGTAATCATCCCGTTGGATACCCCCTTGACCGCCAGCGCGGTGGCACACCAAGGCTCACCGTTGTAGGTCAGGGAGTAGCTTGCCGCTTTGTACAGATAGTTGCCCTCCCGACGGAAGCGGACAATGGCATTGCTGTTTTCCTCGGTGGAGGTGACGAAGATGTTGGAATAGCCGTCAATGCCCCAGACATCCATGTCATTGGCGTGGCTCAGGTAGGTGAAGTAGTAGCCACCGTTGGCGGCATTGATCAGGTTGGTGGTTTTACCGGTATCCTTGTCCATCATGGAAATGAAGGCAGAGCTGTCATCGGTTTTGATTTTGATGGTGTAAAGATACTGAGAGCCAACCGCAAGACCCTGCATGGAGGGGCAGGAGCCCAAGTCATAAACCTTGCCGATGGTTTCGTAATCGTTGTAGTAGGCAAGGGGACGGGTGGTGGTCTCCACCGGATCGGGGACGGACTGCACCAGCATACCTGCCTTCAGCAGCTCCAGAAGCATAGCATCCTCAGCGGCAGTGCCGGTGTAATTGTCGATGCCGTTGGCAGCAGCAATCACCGTTCGATTGGAAACAGAACTGTCAATGCCCAGAATGTCCAGCGCATCGGCAAAATTGGTGTTGGAAGCGGCGCAGCTTGGATAATAAGCTACGGAACTGCCGCCGGATGTAACCGCTGCAATGGCAGGCAGCAGTGCAAGGCAGGCAGCCAGTGCCGCAACCACAAGCACCGCAACCAGAATGACGGAAAGATGTTTGCGTTTTTTCATACAGATCGCTCCTTATGGAATTTTCAGCATCTATTATACACGCCTCCCGGGAAAAAAGCCATAAGAAATCAACAAATTCCACAAATCATATAAAAATTGACAATACAATCTATGCAAAATAACAAAACCCTAACCCCCACCCCAGACGGCAGGAAGCTAAATTGTTGTTTAACTTACAACACAGGCGACTTGGCTCTCCCTTTGGGAGAGCTGGCACGCCGTAAGGCGTGACTGAGAGGGCAATCAGAAAAATGTGTCGTTATCGCCTGCGGCGATGTGATTTTCTTTAAGAAAAACACGATGCCCTCTCCGCCCCCTTCGGGGGCACCTCTCCCATAGGGAGAGGCAAGTGACATATGCGTAATTGAACTTCAAACAACAATTTACCTTATCTACCCGCACAAAAAAACTGCCGGTACCCGAAAGTACCGGCAGGTCTTACTATGTAGCGATGGGATTAGCCGCCCCAGAGGTACTTGCCGATGACGGGGTAAGCATCGTCGGTGATGTTGACCACACGTCTGACCATGAACAGGCACTCTTCGCCGCAGGTGGCCATATCCACACGGGCGTCACACTCAACAACGATGTCGGCGTCCTTGTCCAGATAGAACTTGACCCAGCGGTAGGTGTTGTTCAGCTCGTTGCAGGCAACCAGAGCCTTGGCTTCCTTGTTCTTGAAGTTGGCAACTTCCCAGCAGCGGAACTGGACGAAATTGTCGCCGTCATCGTCGAACACAACGTAAACGGGGATGGAGCGCAGGTTATCACCGTTGTAGACCACCTTAACCAGGTGCTCACGCAGGTCGGTGTACTTGATGCCGTTGGCATCCATGTAATCCATAAAGGCCTGTTTGTAGTTTGCCATTTGTATAACCTCCCTAAAAAGTATATATTGATTATGACACCCTTTTATGATTTTGTCAATAGGTGCAGACCGAAAAAATTCTTCTGATGGGAACCCGACACAAAAGAAAGGCAATCCGTTTCTTCAGAAAGAACCTTCTGCTTTCTTACGGGAGGGAAGCTCTCCCCAAAGGGTAAAGCCTAAAATCAGCAAGCCCCCCAGTACCTGCCAAACCGTCATCGGCTCGCCCAGTACCGTCACAGATAAAATCACCGCCACCAGAGGGTCGCAGTAGCTGAGAATGGCAGCCGTCTGACCGGGGAGCCGTCCCACCGCACCAAAGTACAAGCAGTAAGCAAGCCCCGTGTGGACAAGCCCCACTACCGCAAGACATATCCAGCCCATGCCATCCAAAGCATTCAGGGTGATTCCACCGGTGCAAAGTACATAGGGTGTCAGTACCAGTGCTGCCGCCAGAAACTGAAAGAAGGTTCGATGCAGCCCGGCAATTCCACGGATGTACTTGTTCAGTAAAACCACCGTGGCATAAAAAACCGCTGCGCTCAGCCCAAACAAAATCCCCCGACCGTCCTGACCGCCTCCAAACAAACTGCCGGTGACAGAAATCAGTACCAGTCCTGTGGTTGACATAACAAAGCAAAGGACTTGCTTCCCGGTGAATTTTTCCCGAAACAGCACCGGAGAGATCACCGTCACCAGTACCGGAGCGAAATAGTAGCTCAGGGTGGCGGTGGACACGGTGGTGTACCGATACGCTTCAAACAGCAATATCCAGTTGATGCCCAGTGCCGCACCGGAAAGCAGCAGAAGCAGCAGCTCCTTTTTGACTGCCTGCAAGTCCAGCTTCTGACGGGAAATCAGCAAAGCAGCTCCAATGACCGCCGCCGCCATCACCGCCCGATACAGCGCCAGTTCCCCGGAGGAGACGGAAATTTTTCGTGTAAACAGCCCCAGAGTGCCAAAGATGACCATTGAAGCCACCAAAGCCCCCCGGGCACCAAAATTCTTACGCATCTGTTATTACCTCTGTACGCTAAGCTAAATGGTTGTTTATGATGCTTAGCACCCAGCCCCCGACGTGTCATGTCTTCGCGAGGGTAAGCGAGTCGAAGGATCTAATTGTCCGGTTTTCACTTCTTTTTCGACAGTTTCCCAGCCTTTACCTTCGAGATCCTTCGACTCCGCTCTGCTTCGCTCTTCTTGGGGTTTGGGAGTGTAAACAACACTTTTACCGTATTCTTCGACCTTCTGGCTGCATTATATCACAGTTTAATCTTCAGGAAAAGGGGAGAGGTAATAATTCTTCCGGATTTGACACCGGGAACACGGTGTGTTATCATAGACCTATCTTGTCAGGAGGTGGCGTTATGGCGGCATATGAAGGCAACGAAAACTATATCTTTTTAAGCTATGCCCATAAGGATTCTCATGTGGTACTTCCCATTGTGGAAGGACTGATAGCAATGGGCTTTCGCATCTGGTACGATTCCGGCATCGAAGCCGGTACGGAGTGGCCGGAGTATATTGAGGATCACCTGAAGCGTGCTTCGGTGGTTCTGGTATTTATGTCCCCATCGACGGTGGCATCCCGAAATTGCCGTAATGAAATCAACTTCGCTTTGGAACTGGATAAGGACATTCTGGTTGCCTATATGGAAGATACGGAGCTTGGCAAGGGAATGCGGCTGCAGCTTAATTCCAGTCAGTTTATCTACCGGAATAACCATGCTACCGAGGACTCTTTCTTCCAAGCCTTGGCGGAAGCCCGTATTTTGCAGCATTGCCGGGAGGGTGGACCTCGTGGGGCTGCGCCCAGACCCGAACCTGCCCCTGCTGCCCCTCAGGGCTTCCATACCGAAACCCCGGGATTTCCCACTTCCATGGTATCCAATATCTGCTCCATCGGCACAAACGATGTCAATGATTTGTGGCCCAAGGGAGTTTATTCCACCAAAATCAACCGGGATACCCACAATGTAGTGTTCTTCCATATGCGCCTTCTGCGGCGGTTTGGTTTTCACGGTACTATCCGGACTCACTACCGGATTTACAATGCCGGCAACGATCTGGTTTTCGACCACGAGACCACGCTGGCAATCCAACCGGACTATGACCGGATATCCACCGGCTGGATCTTGAAAGGCAATGACGGCAGCTTTGTCCCCTCCGGAGAGTATCGCTTTGAATGCTCCATCAACGGCTCGCCTGCCTTCAGCTATCACTTTACCGTCTGCGGCAACGAAGACCGCAAAAAACGCTCCTTCCTGAGCAGATTGTTTTCCTGAACCATAAAAGAACAAAGGGTGTGCCGCGGTTTTGAACCGCAGCACACCCTTTTTATTTGTTTAAGTGATGAAAAGCTGCTTTTATATGCCAATGTCAAATGTCCCGCAGGATTCGCACCAACGGGCACTTGCAGGGTTCGTGTGCTCACAATTTTGGCATTTCCATGGAGTTGTTCGGGTCGGTTTGTTCGACGGAGGGGTGGGAACTGACCGGTTAGGGGCAGGCCGAGATGTTGTTTCCGACAGCTTTTTGTCAGCAGGCCGAGATGTTGTTTCCGACAGCTTTTTGTCAGCAGGCTGGGGTGTTATTTCCGACAGCTTTTTGTCAATGGAAATCAGCCGTTCTGCCATTTCACCATAGGCATAAAGGAGCATGCCTGACAGACGGGTCAGAATGTAGCCGAACCCGATAATGGCTCCGGAAATCAGAATACCCAGAAGACCAAATATATCCTTGCCGCTGTCTGCTGCCTCAAAAAAACCGAGGAGCAGGAAAACAATACCGAGGACAATATGCAATCCCCAAATGACCCAGTATGCGGTTCGTGCAAATGATTTGATGTATGTGCCTACATTTTTGAATAGTTGATTGCTCATATGCGACTCGTCCTTTCTATATTCTGGATACTAGTATTATACTCAATATATTAGGTATAGTCAAGAGGTTAACTATGATAAAATAACCCCGGTGATGAAAAAATGATCAGCTACAGACCGTTTTATGAAACTTTATTCCGAAAAGGAATAACCGAATACAATCTGATTTTCAAGCAGGGCTTTTCGGCGAACACCTTCCACCGGATGAAAAAAGGGGAAGCTATCAGCACCAAAACATTGGATGCCCTGTGCTATGCTCTGGACTGCCGGGTGGAGGATATTATAGAATTTGTTAAAGAATAACCGCCTGATTCTGAAACGGGAATCAGGCGATTTTTGTTATACGAATTGAAGCAGAATGATAATCAGCACAACCGTTAGTTTTTAGTGATATTCCGTCCGGATATGTTTATTATAGAGGTGAAATGTTGGTTTTGCAATATACTTATTCACTATTCACTATTACTTATTACTTTCCAAAAATCGCCGGGTGGATTTTAGTGAAGAGTGAATAGGTAATAGTGAAGAAGTAAAAATCGCCAATCTTCTGTCGAAGATCGGCGATTTTTGGTGGGGGAGGACGGATTCGAACCATCGAAGCGATACGCAGCAGATTTACAGTCTGTCCCCTTTGGCCACTCGGGAACTCCCCCGTATTCAGTTGTCTGTTATGGAGCCGGTAGACGGACTCGAACCCCCGACCTACTGATTACAAATCAGTTGCTCTACCAACTGAGCTATACCGGCGGCTCAAACAGAACACGCTTATTATACCACGCAAAACCCAAATGTCAAGCATTTTTTTACGAAATCTCCAAAACTTTTTCAGCCCTGAAACCGGCAAAACAAAAAGTCGAAAAATAATTCGATTTTACCCATAAAACAAGGAAGATAATCAATAAATAATAAAGGGAAAGTTATTTAATATTGCTTCGTAATTTGCGTACATTTTCTTTTACAGCATCCCCCCCAAGGAGATGCCGCAACCCTTCACACTGCACCCTTCACTTTTTACTTAACAATTTTTGACTGCCTCGTTAAGAACACCACGGATGCAAAATGTATGATAAATTGTTGTTTAACTTACAACACAGGCGACTTGGCTCTCCCTTTGGGAGAGCTGGCACGCCGTAAGGCGTGACTGAGAGGGCAATCAGGAAAATGTGTCGTTATCGCCTGCGGCGATGTGATTTTCTTTAAGAAAAT
>JAFULI010000020.1 GCA_017473455.1 Oscillospiraceae bacterium | reverse complement strand
TTTTCTTAAAGAAAATCACATCGCCGCAGGCGATAACGACACATTTTTCTGATTGCCCTCTCAGTCACGCCTTACGGCGTGCCAGCTCTCCCAAAGGGAGAGCCAAGTCGCCTGTGTTGTAAGTTAAACAACAATTTATCCCACAAAAATATCTTGTATCTCGTATCTTGTATCTCAAGAAAGCCGCCACCCGGGGATGGGTGGCGGCTTTTGGATTTTTTACGCATTAAAGAATTGCTTGGCGTAGTAGCCGTAGACTGCGGTTGCCTCGGCAAGGGGCTGCAAGGCGGTTGGGTAGTTTGCCTGAGACTCGCAGTAAGAACCGATGGAGTATGCCATAATGCCGGAATAGTACACACAGCCATCCGTTCCCACATATGCCGCCACGGCATATACCGTTTGATCCAGTTCCTTGGCAGCGATGCCGGTTACGCTGCCGTGGTACATTCCGTCCTCCCCCAGAGTCATGGTGGTCTTTCGGGTGGCATTGGCGGTGGTCAGGTAGGCGGCTTTTGCGTAATCCTCCTCGCTCCAGACGTAGAAGGTCACATCTCCCTGCACCGCCTGAGAGGCAGTCAGGTGGAAATTCACGCAGAACGCACCTTCAAAGCTGATGTTGGGGGTACGCTTGCTGAAGCCGGTGTTGCCGGTGAAAATCACCTTCTTGTCCGAGGTGGCAACCTGAATATCCTCCAGCAAGGATGCGCTGTAGGTCTTCACCAACGCCTTCTGTTCCTCCGTCAGGTCGGCATTCATCAGGGCATAGGGCTTGTAGCCGAAATAGGTCTGAGCGGCAGCGCCGTAGTTCAGCATTGCCACAGCCAGAGCCTTGCTCTTGGCGCTGGTGGTGGTCTTGCTCAGGATGTTATAGGCATAGGTCTTGGCGCTGTAGTAGTAGATTTTGCCGTAGGCATAGCTGCCGTCAGTAAGTTTGGCATAGACACGGAAGTACAGGGTATCTCCCAGCTTCTTTGCCGGAATGCCCTGAGAGCGGACACAGTAGTAACCGGAGCCTGCATCCACGGTGTACCCGGGAATCTGATAGTTGGCATTGGCTACGTTGCCGGTGCCGGGGTGAACATCCCAGGTCAAAAGTCCCATTTCTACAACGCTTTCCAGCGTATCCGCGGTGAAGTACAGATTGTAAACCACCTCAGACTCAAAGCTGACACTCAGGGACTTGCCGGTGAAGCTGGGTGTCACCACCGCAGGGGGTGCGGCGACATAGCTCAATGTCACAGAGCCGTCTGCCTCCACCGTCAAGGTGAAGGTGATTTCCCGATTGCCGGGAACATAGAGCAGTCCGGTGCCATTCGGGGCGGTCACGGGTGCCATGGTCACAGAAGTCACATCGGTACCGGGATTGGTGGCGGCAGCAAACCACTTGGAATTGTCCCCTGCCTTTACTGCCACATAGCTGTCAGAGGTGAAGGTGGTCACCAGCTTCCCCTCGGTAAACAGATACCCACCGGCATTTCCGGCATCCGTACCCCAGCCGTAGGTGGCACCGTTGATTTGTCCGTAGAGGTAGTAGTCCTTCACGGGAGGCACATAGTTGGGGTCTTCCTCACCGCAGGCGGTGCAGATGCCCTCCACATAATTGTGCGCCAAAGGCTGGGCTGTGAGGCTGCGGTAAAGGGTACGGGTCTTGACCTGACGGGTAGCTCCGGCAGTCACGGGGGTGTCGCTCCAGTCGCTGAAAGCAGACCAGCCCTCATGGGTGTAGACGCGCTGATAGGTGGCATACTCCTGCGTATTCACCGGAGTGTAGAAATACCATGTGCAATCGGAGCAGGTGGTGCTGGTGGTAACGTTGTAGCTGTCATCCGAGGTGTCGCAGTTGTAGTTGGAAGGAGCGGTGGTGCTGTAGAAGGCATGGAAACGGGTGTAGCTGCCCTGCTGGGTGGGCTTGGAATAGGGATAGCCGGAATAGCACCAGTGATAATAAAGATAACCCGTTACCTTGTCGGAGCTGACCACGGTCTTCCTATTGTCGTCTTCCGAGGCAGTAATCTTACCGGTATTGTACTGGCTGTACAGAGCGTGGGAGGTGGAGAAGCCGGCAGGCCAGGAGGCAACGTACTGCTTGCTTCCGGAGCTTAGCAGCTCCCAATGGCTGCCCACAAGGGTGTAGCCGTCCAGAGAAGATTGGGTATCGGTGACGGTTTCCCGGTCGGAATAGGCGTACTGGGTCTTGGTTTCGGTAATGCCGCCGGGGTTAACCTCCGACCACGCGGAGCAGTCAGCATCGGCATAGGCGGTGTAGCTGCTGCCGCAGGCGGAGCAGGTGTATTTCACCCGGTCATAGCCGCCGCAGACCGCGGGAACCGTCACCTTGGTATAGCTGTGGGCGCAGCCCCATTGGGCATACAAGGTGGTGGCGGACAAGGTGGTAGAGGCGGTCACCTGCGTACCACCGGTGGCGGAGGTAAACCAGCCAAGGAAGGGGGTGCTTCCCATGGTGGGCATGGGCAGATCCCCATAGCTGCCGGAGGCGGTTTTCCGATTGGCAAGGTAGGCATTGTAGGAGCTGTAGACGGTAACCGTGGTGCCGGTGCAGTCCACATAGTCACCGATGGCGATTTGGGAAACCAGACTGTCCTCGCCATAGCCGGAGAGGATAAAGCCGCCGTTGGGTACGCTGAGGGTTGCGGTTTCGCCGTAGCTTCGCTTGGCAGTCACTCTGCCGTCTGCGTTGATGCTGACTTCCTCGCCCTGATGGTCGGTTTTGATTGTCTGACCGGTGGCGGTGTAACACACCAGCATATCCTTCCCTCTTGCCACGTTACTGCCGCTGAGGGTGCCGGAGGTCTTGGCGCCGGGGAGTGTACCGCCGGTGGGGTCAAAGGTTATGGAAGTGCCGCCGGCGGCGGTATTCTTCTGCCAGTGGGCATAGAAGGTGGTATCCTCGGAGATGGTAGTGGCGGCGGTGATGGGATTGCTGCCGCCATTGGTGGAGGTGTACCACCCAAGGAAGGTATAGCCGCTGCGGCTGGCGGTAGGCAGTGTCCCCAGCTTGCCGCCCTTGCTGACACTCTTGGAGGAAGTGGAAGCGGTGCCGCCGTTGCCGTTGAAGGTGGCGGTGACATCCATGGAGGCATTGGGGTTATACCACTGGTGAATCTGGTCAATGGTATCGTAGGTGGTATAGCCGTACTTGGAATAGGTAGCGGAAGAGCCGCTGACCTTCATGGTGGTCACGGTCAGCTCCCAGGGGTCGAGAATCTGGTAAGTACCCGAAGAATTCCTGCCTGCCACCACCACATAGTGACCCAGATTGGAGTAGCCGGGAATGTGGATTACGGGAGGGCTGTACTTGCCGCCGCCGTTGATGTAGTTATCCACCGCGCCGCTGAGGTTGGAGGCGGAAATGGACAGATAGGTACTGCCGCCCCAGCCGGCGGAAAAAACCGTACCGCCATTGTTGGCAGAGAGGATATCGTTGGCAGTCTTGTTGACACCGATGTAGGACAGTGCCATGGAGATACTGGCAGTGCCGCACTCCACGCTGGGACCGGTATAATAGCCGAAGGTGGAGGAGGGCCAGTAAGCCGAATAGAAATGGCTGCCGGAGCTGACCTGAGAAACATAACGGATGGTACCCACCTCAACGGTGGAGGAATAGCCATACTCAATCATGGCATAGGGGGCATAGGAGCTTTGGGTGGCGGCATGGGTCTGCCCAACGGTGGCAGGCACCAGACTCAGCACCAACGCACAACACAAAAGCAAGCTGATCAAACGTTTTTTCATGGGTATCCTCCTTCGGAATCGTGAAAATGCACAAATACCTTTTTTCTTTTCCTAGGAAAAGTATACAGGATAACTGTAGAAATTGCAAGCAAATTGCATCCATTTCCATTGCTATTTTCCTCAGCATATTGTATAATGAGAAGAAATGATAACTTTTCAGGAGGCTGTTTTCTATGTTTGAGGCAATTACCCGGCTAATCCGGGAATATAACACCATCATTCTCCACCGGCACAGCCGCCCGGATGGCGATGCCATGGGCAGTCAGATTGGCTTGAAGCATCTGCTTCGGGAAAATTTCCCGGAGAAGACTGTGTACGTTGTGGGCGATGACCCCAAATTTTTCGGCTTTATGGAGGACTCCGTCATGGACACCCTCCCCGACGAGGCATGGCAGGGGGCATTGGCAATCATTCTGGACTCCGGCTCTCCTGCCATGGTCAGCGATGACCGCTACCGCCTTGCCGCCGCCACCGCCCGGATTGACCATCATATCTTCTGCGAGAAATTCGCCGACGAGGAGGTCATCGATACCGGCTTTGAAAGCTGCTGCGGCATGGTCACCGCTTTGGGTGTGGAGGCAGGCTGGCAGTTTAACCGGATTGCCGGCAAGAGTCTGTTTACCGGTATGGTCACCGACTCCGGCCGCTTCCGTTACGACAGCGCCACCGCCCGTACCTTCCGTCTGGCTTCCGTACTGATGGATACCGGTTTTGACATCAACCAGATTTTCCGCCCCTTGTATGCCGACGATTACGAAAGCAAGGAGCTGAAGGCGAAGTTCATCCTGAAAATCCGCTTCACGGAAAAGCGGGTGGCATATATCTACACCACCCGTGAGGAATTCGCGGAGCTGAACAAGGATGTTTTCACCATCTCCCGGGGTATGGTCAACACCATGGCGGACATCCGTGGTACGGATATCTGGGTCAACTTCACCGAAACGGACAAGGGCGTACTTTGCGAGATTCGCTCCGCCTGCTATAATATCAACCCCATTGCCGTGAAGTATGGCGGCGGTGGTCATGCCAAAGCCAGCGGCGCCACCGTCCCCGACCGGGAGACCGCCATGGCAATGCTGGCAGATTTGGACGCATTGACAGGAGAATAATATGAACTACGAAATCAAAAAGCAAATTCTGGACAAAATCACCGCCTACCACCGGATTTTCCTCTTCCGTCACGTCCGTAACGACGGCGACTGCGTAGGCGCAACCAAGGGTATGAAGCGGATGCTGCAGCTCAGCTTCCCGGAAAAGGAAATCTACCTCATCGATACCGACACCGCCGCCTATCTGGAATTTATGGGCCCGGAGGACGAGCCGGTGGCAGACGAGCTGTACGGTGGAGCATTGGCAATCGTGCTGGATACCGCCTCGGAAGCCCGCATTTCCAACAAGAACTACAAGCTCTGCGCCGAAGTCATCAAAATTGACCACCACATTCCTCTGGAGCATTACGGCTGCATCAACTGGGTGGAGGAGGAACGTTCCTCCGCCTGCGAGATGGTGGTGGACTTCTATCAGACCTTCCCCGAAATCCTGAAGCTGGACAGCGAAGCCGCCACTTACCTCTACACCGGCATGGTCACCGACTCCGGTCGGTTTAAGTACAGCGGTGTCAGCGGCGATACCCTGCGCTGCGCCGGTACGCTGCTGGACTTCGGTGTGGATACGGATACTCTGTTCGCCCGTCTGTATCTGGAGGCTTACGGCTACCTGAAGTTCAAAGCCCACATCTATCAGCGGATGCAGCTTACGGAAAACGGTGTGGCATACATCTACATCGACCGTGCCATGCAAGAGGAATTCAACCTGACTCTGGAGCAGGCAAGTGCCTGCGTAGGCTGTCTGGACAGCATCCGTGAGGTGATTAGCTGGATGGTATTCATCGAAAACGGCGATGAGCAAGGCTCCATCCGGGTACGGCTGCGTTCCCGTTTCGTACACATCAATTCCATTGCCGAGAAGTACCATGGCGGCGGTCATGCCTGCGCCAGCGGCGCTACCGTTTACAGCATGGAAGAAGTCAATGCTCTCCTCGCCGATACCGACGCACTGGTGAAGGAGTACAAGCAAACCCATGAGGGATGGCTATGAACAGAATTCTGATCACCAATGATGACAGCGTAACCGCTTCCCAGCTTCTGCCCCTGATTCGAGTCTTTCAGCGCTACGGCGAAATCACCTGCATCGTGCCCCGGCTGGAGCAGAGCGGCAAGAGCCACGGCATTGAAATCCGCAATTCCTTTGCCTGTCAGGAAGTGATGCTGGAGGATGTCAAGGTCTGGACGGTGGACTCCACTCCGGCGGACTGTGTCCGTTTCGGCATTTTCGGACTGAAGAAAGAATTTGATCTGGTGGTCTCCGGCATCAACCGGGGCTTCAACGTCGGTGCGGATATGATGTACTCCGGCACAGTGGCGGCAATTTGCGAGGCAGCTCTGTTCGGGATTCCTGCCATAGCGCTTTCCACCAGCCCGGGATACTACGAAGAAGCCGTCAACCATGTGGATTCGGTGATGGGATATCTGAACCTGCACAAGCTGTGGGATGTCCACAAGGTGTACAATATTAACATCCCCCGTTCCCCCAAGGGCTTCCGCTACACCCGTCAGGGCGGCCCCTACTTTTCCGACGATTTTCTGGTGGAAAACGGCATGGTTACCCCCAAGGGAAAATGTGTCTACGAAGAAAGCGGCGACACCAATCTGGACACCGATGCCGTCACCATGGGCTACATCTCCATCACCCCGGTGACCATCAACATGACGGACATGACCATCTACAAACAGCTCCTGCAGCAAGAACCATGACCCAATCCCCCGATGTCCTTAAGGGATAAATCACGTGAAAACTAAGTTTGCCCTTGCGGGCAAGTGAAGTTGCCGATGGCAGTGAAGTTACTTTGCAGGGGCAAAATACTTCACGAAAACAAAGCAAAGCACCACAGATTCAAAAATGAGTCTGTGGTGCTTTTTTACGGGCAGAAGAATCATTGTGATTTTCTGCTGTTTTATTGCAAGTTTCGCTTTTGTGACACAAAGCAGATGGACTTATCCTGAACCCCTTCTAAATTCTCCTTTCAGACAATCCCCTTTTGCGGCAGGGGATTTTTCTGCAGGGAGAGAGAAATTGTTGTTTAACTTACAACACAGGCGACTTGGCTCTCCCTTTGGGAGAGCTGGCACGCCGTAAGGCGTGACTGAGAGGGCAATCAGAAAAATGTTAGAATTTTCTGATTTTCAGGAAAATGTGTCGTTATCGCCTGCGGCGATGTGATTTTCTTTAAGAAAATCACGATGCCCTCTCCGCCCCCTTCGGGGGCACCTCTCCCATAGGGAGAGGCAAGTGACATATGCGTAATTGAACTT
>JAFULI010000019.1 GCA_017473455.1 Oscillospiraceae bacterium | reverse complement strand
TATGGGTCTTCAGCTTGGGCATAGTAGGTTCTCCTTCCGTATCTTTCGTATTACTTGCTGTTCTTGGGGGTCAAAAACATCGCCATAAAGCGGCCTTCCAGCTTGGGGTTCTTCTCCATAGTGGCGACCTCAGAGCATTTTTCCGCAAAATCCATCAGCAGCTTCTCACCCAGGTTGGTGTGAGCCATCTCACGGCCGCGGAAGCGGACGCTGACCTTGACCCGGTTACCGTCCATCAGGAACTTGATGGTGGCTTTGACCTTGGTATTGAAGTCGTTGGTATCAATGCTGGGACTCATGCGGATCTCCTTGATTTCCACGACCCTCTGGTTCTTCTTGGCTTCCTTTTCCCGCTTCTTCTGATCGAAGCAGAACTTGGAATAGTCCATGATTTTGCACACAGGGGGAACTGCAGTGGGAGAGATCTTCACCAAATCCAGTCCCTGCTCTTCAGCCAGTGCGTTGGCTTGCGCTGCGGACATAATACCCAACTGCGCTCCGTCGGCACCGATCAGCCGGACTTCCTTGTCGCGAATCTCCTCATTGAGCTGATGATCTAACTTAGCGATGGTAAGCACCTCCAATTAACAAACAAAAAAGCGGATGCCAAAGCACCCGCATACTCGCACAGACTCCCGGCACACCGGGAATACTACTTGAATATTAACCGCTTTGCTCTTGGCTTGCGGTGAGGCGGATGTTCAGCCTTCTCTATTACCTGAAGCATTGTACCACACAACGCATCCCTTGTCAAGCCTATTTTTTCAGAATATTCTTCCGAACAAACGGGTACACTTTTCCAAAAGCAACAGCCCCCCCGAAAAAGGGAGGCTGTCGGTAATGTTATCCGGCGAGGACTTCGGCTTTGATGACACCGTTCATCTCCGCAAGGCTGTGGAGCAGCTCCTCCAGACTCACCAGCATATCGGTGGTCTCAGCAGAGATGGTCACAAGGGCACAGCCGTTGGAGGGAGTGATGGAGTTGATGGTCAGAATATTTGCCTTCTCTTTGGCATAGGCTGCCAGAATAGCGGAAAGCACACCAGGCTCATCGTGGAGCAGGAACTGGAAGGTAATCACCCGGCTGACGTGGGCACGCTGGAAGGGCTGCACCGCGTCCCGGTATTTATAAAAAGCACTGCGGCTGATGCCGGTGAGCTTGGTAGCTTCGTTGACAGTGGCTGCCTGACCGGTGGCAAGCAGGCGCTTCGCCTCGGCAACCTTCAGAAAGACTTCCGGCAGTGCGGATGCCTCCACAATGTAATACTTCGGACCGTTCTTCATATAACGACCTCCTGAGAGAATAGAATCAGACGGGGGGATTGCTTATCCGTATCCCTTTAACATTGTACCATACATTTCCTGAAATGCAAGCATTGTTTTTCACACATGGAGGTTTGTTCGTGACAAAAAGTACTTTTGCCCGGTTTGCGGCAGTTGCCGGAGGACTTTTGGCACTTTGGCTGGGGCTGCGTTACGCCCTGCCGCTGGTTTTTCCCTTCCTTCTGGGGACGCTGGCAGCGCTGGCGGCTGAGCCGGGAGTTCGGTTTCTTCAGGGGAAACTAGGGCTTCGCCGCTGGATGGCGGCAGCGGTGGGAGTCACCGGGGTATTGGTGGGTCTGCTGGCACTGGGCGCTCTGCTGATTGCGCTGGCTGTTCGGGAGGCAGGACAGCTTACCGCGGTTTTGCCGGATTTATCGGAAAGTGTCCGGCAGGGCATGGGGGCTTTGGAAGGATGGCTTCTGACCTTAAGCTCCTCCGCGCCTCAAAGCCTTCGGGGGGTACTTTCTCAAGGTGTGACCGGCTTTTTCAGCGACAGCAGTGCTTTGATGGAGCAGGTGACCCAACGGCTGCTGAAGATGGCTTCCGGTTTTCTGGGCGGTCTGACCCGGGGGGCATTGGTTTTTTTCACCGGGGTGATTTCGGCGTATATGATTTCTGTGCGGTTTCCCGATATTCGCAGGTTTCTCCGGGAGCGGCTGCCGGAGGGGGTTCGGCAAAAATATCTGCCGGCTCTGAAAGGGCTGCGCAGCACCCTCACCGGCTGGCTCAGTGCCCAATTCAAGCTGATGCTCATCACCATGGCGGTATTGTGCGTGGGTTTCTTACTCCTGCGAATCCCCTACGCTCCGGTTTGTGCGGTGGTGGTTTCCTTTGTGGACGCTCTGCCGGTACTGGGCAGCGGTGTTGTATTGCTGCCATGGAGCCTGATCTCCCTGCTTCAGGGGCAGCGGCTGCAAAGTCTGGGGCTTTTGGGGCTTTACGCTGTGGTATGGCTTGTCCGCTCCACATTGGAACCCCGGCTGCTGGGAAAAGAGCTGGGACTGGATCCGCTGGTAACGCTGATTGCCGTCTATGTCGGCTTTCAGCTTCTGGGTTTGCCCGGGATGCTGCTGTGTCCCCTGCTGGCAGTGGCAATTACCCGGCTGGGAAGCACCTTTTCCTCCAAAAAAGATTAAGGATTCTCCAAAAAAAGCAATCTCCCTATTGTGCAATGCACTTGTTTTTGTTATAATATTGAGTAAATGTTATAATTGGATGTGTATTGCTTTGAAATATGGAGTATGGAACATTTCGGCTCCTCAGATAAGCGCGGTGAATGCCCTGGTGGGATGCGGTTACTCTCCGCTGACTGCCATGATCTTATCTGCCCGTGGGCTGAGCGACAAACGAACTGCTGAAAACTATCTTGGTACCAACTGCCCCATGCCTGACCCCTTCCTGATGACCGACATGGCACTTGCCGCCGGTCGGGTGGGTCTTGCCATGTCCAAAGGGGAAAAAATCGCCGTTTTCGGTGACTACGACGTGGACGGCATCACGGCTACCTGCCTGCTGTCGGACTTTCTGCGCCGTCACGGGGCGGACTGCATCCACTACATCCCCGGACGGATGGAAGAGGGCTACGGTCTGAACCCCATGGCAATTCATGCCCTCCACGAGCAGGGGGTAAAGCTGATTGTCACCGTGGACTGCGGCATCACCGCATTGCAGGAGGCGGAGCTTTGCAAGAAGCTGGGGATTGATCTGGTGATCACCGACCACCACGAATGCAAGGACACCCTGCCCGATGCCGTAGCGGTGGTCGATCCCCACCGGTGTGACGGCGGCTATCCCCACAAAAACCTTTCCGGTGTGGGTGTCGCCTTCAAGCTGGCGGCGGCACTGTGCGGCAGTCAGGAGGAAGTGCTGGAGGACTATGCCGACATGGTCTGCCTTGGCACGGTAGCGGATGTGATGACCTTGCAGGGAGAGAACCGGGTGTTTGTTGCCCGGGGTCTGCAATCCCTGCGCAACACCCGTCGTCCCGGCATTGCCGCTTTGATGAAGGAAAGCGGCTGCACACCGGAGCAAATCAATGCCACCTCCATCGGCTTCATGCTGGCACCCCGTATCAATGCTGCCGGCCGTATGGGAAAGGTGGAACTGGCTACAGAACTGTTTTTGACCAAGGATGCGGAACGGGCAACTTATCTTGCCAGAGCCCTTTGCGACCTGAACCGCCAGCGGCAGCAGGTGGAAACGGAAATCTATGCCGAAGCCATCGCCATGATCCCCAAAGACCACACCCCCGAAGCCATTGTGCTGGCAGGTGAAACCTGGCATCAGGGTGTAGTGGGCATCGTTGCCAGCCGTATTTCCGAGGAGTATAGCTGTCCGACCTTCCTTGTATGTATGGACGGCGACCACGGCAAGGCAAGCTCCCGGAGCTTCGGTGGATTTAATCTGTTTTCGGCTCTGTCCACCCTCTCTCCCCTGCTGGAAAGTTATGGCGGTCACGAACTGGCGGCAGGCTTTACCATCGCCCGGGATCAAATCGACAATTTCCGTGAGGCAATCTGCGCCCTCGCCCGGGAATATTACGCAGACAATCTCTGCCGCACCACGCTGGATATCGACTGCGTAGTGAAGCCTGAGATTCTCACGGTGGCAGGAATTGATTCTCTTGCCGCTCTGGAGCCATGCGGCAACGGCTGTCCCAAGCCGGTGCTTGCCATGGAGCGGATGTACATCGAAAAGCTGACCATGGTGGGCGGCGGACGGCATATGCGTCTGCGACTGCGGCAGGGTCGGTATGCCCTGAATGCCATCCATTTTTCCGCCACCGTACAGACCGCCTCGGTGCAAACCGGGGATACGGTGGATGTGGCATTTGCGCCTCAGATCAACGAATTCCGGGGCGACCGGACGGTGCAGCTGAATGTCATAGATATCCGTCCGAGCTGCGTTGCCCCCTGCAGCCCCGATGCCGGAAGTTATCTGGCTCTGAAAAACGGCACCATCACCGCCGACGCCGCGGCAGCGCTGTTGCCGGAGCGTTCCACGCTGGGTATGGTGTGGCGCTATTTAGCCGGCGCACCGGCGCCTCTGGAGGAAACCCCCATGTGTCTGTGCCGGAAAATTGTCCGCTGGTCCGGATGCTCCCTGAGTCTGGGGCAGCTTCTGACCTGTCTGGATATTTTCGCCGATGTCAAGCTGCTGGAGCTTCAGCAGCATCACAAGTATCTGATAATCCGCCTGACCAATTCCGGCGAAAAGGCGGATTTGAACGCCAGCCAGACCATGCAGCGTCTGCGGCAAGCGAAAGAGAGTTAATGTATGGAAACCTTCGCGGAACATTATAACAGTATGTGTGCCGCCATCCTTCAGCGGATGCCCGGCGCGGACATGGAAATCATTGACCGGGCGGTGGATTATGCCCGGAATAAGCATAAAGACCAAAAGCGGAAAGACGGCTCTCCCTATATCATCCACCCTCTCGCGGTGGCGGAAATCGTCACGGAAATGGGTCTGGATACCGATGCCATTCTGGGCGCGTTGCTCCACGACTGCATCGAGGACACCGATGCCTCCCACGATGACATTGCCAAGCTCTTTGGCGAAACCGTGGCAGAGCTGGTGGAGGGTGTTACCAAGCTGACAAGGGCGGACTTTTCCTCCACCGAGGAAGCCCAGATGGAAAACCTGCGGAAAATGTTCATGGCAATGTCCAAGGACATCCGGGTGGTTCTTATCAAAATTGCCGACCGTCTGCACAATATGCGTACTATGCAGTATCAGTCTCCGGAAAAGCAGGTCAAAAAATGCCGGGAGACCATGGATATTTACGCGCCTCTGGCACACCGTCTTGGTATGCAGAAAATCAAGTGGGAGCTGGAGGATACCTCCCTGCGGTATCTGGAGCCGGTGTATTACGACGGCATCATGGCATACTTAAATGCCCACAAGGAGCAGGATGAGGCATTCATGCGCTCCATTCAGAACCGCATCACCACCCGTCTGGCTTCTGTGGGTATCCACAACACCACCTACGGGCGGATCAAGCACGTTTACTCCATCTTCCGTAAAATGCACACGCAAGGAAAATCTCTGGATGAACTGTACGACGTGTATGCCTTCCGGGTGATTGTGGATTCCATTCCCGATTGCTACAACGTTCTGGGACACATCCATGACCTTTTCAATCTGGTACCCGGTCGGTTTAAGGATTACATTTCCACTCCCAAGCCCAATATGTATCAGAGTCTGCACACCACAGTCATCGGCACTCAGGGCATCCCCTTTGAGGTACAGATTCGTACCTGGGAGATGCACGAAACCGCAGAGTACGGTATTGCCGCCCACTGGAAGTATAAGCAAGGCACCGGCAGCGGTGACGAAAAGGACTTCGAATGGGTGCGCCGCCTGCTGGAAAGCCAGCAGACCACCGATGCGGAGGATTACGTCCGCTCTCTGAAAATTGATATGTTCGATGACGAGGTGTTTGTCTTCACCCCCAAGGGAAAGATTGTTTCCCTGCCGGCAGGCTCTACCCCCATCGACTTTGCCTATGCCATTCACTCCGGAGTGGGCAATTCCATGGTGGGTGCCAAGGTGAACAACCGCATCGTCAACATCGATTCTCCCCTGAAAAACGGCGATATCGTGGAGATTCTCACCTCCAAGAGTGCCAAGGGCCCCAGCCGTGACTGGCTGAATATCTGCAAATCCAATCAGGCAAGAACCAAAATCAAACAGTGGTTCAAGAAGGAAAAACGGGAAGAAAACGTTGCCCATGGCCGCAGCTCCTTTGAAGCGGAGATGCGTCGGGTGGGACTTCCGCTGTCTATCACCGTTGACCCGGAGGTCGGGCCTCTGCTTCTGAAAAAGCTCGCCTTCGATAGCTGGGAGGATATGTACGCCGCCATCGGCTACGGCGGTCTGACTGCCGTCAAAGCGGTGGGCAGAATTCGGGACGATATCAACCGTGCCCTCCGTGTCCAGCAGAATGACCGGGTGGTTCAGAGTTCGCCTCTGCGTATGGTACCGGACTCCGATGCCGCCAAGCGTAACCGCCACGCGGTCAACGGTGTCATCGTAGAAGATATCGACTCCTGCATGATTAAATTCGCCAAGTGCTGCACCCCCGTCCCCGGTGACCCCATTGTGGGCTTCATTACCCGTGGCTACGGTGTTTCCGTTCACCGGATGGACTGCCCCAACTCTCAGAACCGGGAAGAGCCTCATCAGGCTGCCCGTTGGGTTCGGGTTCGCTGGGCATCTCAGGCAGAGCAGCCCTTTGAAACCACTCTGGAACTGGACTGTCTGACCCGGGACGGACTGCTTCTGGATGTCGCCACCGTCATGACCACCTCCCGTGTTCGGGTGAAGGAACTGATTGGCAGAGACCTCCCCGGTGGGCGCAGTGTGTTCACCGTCCGGTTTGAGGTCAAGGATGTAGGCGAGTTGGAAACCATCCGCAACAAGCTCCTGAACGTTAAGGATGTTGTGGGTGCCCGCAGAGGACAAAACTAGGAGGCACAGAAATATGCGTGCTGTTGTTACCCGTGTAAAGTCCGCTTCCGTGACCATCGACGGTAAGGTGGTCGGGGAAATCGGGCAGGGATTTCTGATTTTACTGGGGGTTGGCCCCAACGATACCGAGGCTCACTGCCGCCGTCTGGCAGAAAAGGCTCTGGGACTTCGGGTGTTCAAGGACGAAAACGATAAAATGAATCTGGGTCTGGAGCAGATTGGCGGCGAGGTGCTGGTAGTCAGCCAGTTTACCCTCTACGGCAACTGCCGCAAAGGTCGCCGTCCCAGCTTCGTGGAAGCAGCCCCTCCGGAATTGGGAGAGGCGCTGTATCTGAAATTTCTGGACATCTGCCGGGAGCTGGGCTTTGAGCCGCAGCACGGGCAGTTCGGTGCGGATATGCAGGTAGCTTCCGTCAATGACGGCCCCGTTACCCTGATATTGGACACCGACCAGCTTATGGACACGCCGAGAAGATAAAAGGGGTTTGTTATGCTTACCATTCATACACTGCCGGTAGGAATGCTGCAGACCAACTGCTACATCCTTCACAAAACAGACCGGTGCATTCTCATTGACCCCGGTGATGAAGCCGATAAAATCCTCGCCGCCACAGACCGCCTTGGTCTGACGGTGGAGGCGGTTTTGCTGACCCACGGACATTTTGACCACAAGGGCGGGGTTGCCGAAGTGGCATCGCGCACCGGCTGTCCGGTCTATCTCTGCACGGAGGAACTTTCTCTGCCCTCCATGATGACCCGTGGCCCTCTGCAATACACCCACACCTACGGCGACGGGGACACCCTGACGCTGGCAGGCTGCACCTTCACCGTCAAGCACACGCCGGGGCATTCTCCCGGCAGCGTGTGTCTGTGCTTTGAGGACGTGATTTTCTCCGGAGATACCCTGTTCGCCGGAAGTTGCGGCAGGACGGATTTCCCCGGCAGCAGCCCTGCGGATATGCGCCGCTCTCTGGATTGGTTCCGCACCCTGGAGAAAAATTACACCATTTACCCCGGACACGGGGAATCGACCACTTTAGAGGAAGAAAAACGGTATAATCCGTTTCTGTAAGACCTTATGGATTTAACACTGATCGGGCATGACGACCGTTATGCCGTTGAGCAACTGCAAATGGCTCTGTTCCCCGAGGGCACTCAGGGAACAGCGGTATCCACGCTGCATCGGGGGGCTGTCTGGCTGACTGCCAAAACCTCCATCACCGTGGATAACCGCACCGTTACCGGCTGCCGCAGACTGAAAGCAACGGAAGAAACGGTACGTCTGCGCCGCAGAGCCTTGCAGCAAAGCTATTATCTGGCAGCCGTTCAGCTTCTGCCGGAAATACCCGCATGGGGCGCCCTTTCCGGTGTTCGCCCCACCAAAATCACCACCAAACACATTCTGGAAGGCGGTACGGAGGCTTCCGCCAAAAAACTGCTGAAGGATGTGTACTACGTCACCGAAGAACGTCGGGCTTTGGCGCTGGATTGCTCCCGTTCCACCGTTCGGGCGGCAAAGCTGGCAAGTCCCACCGACCTTTCGGTCTATGTGGGCATTCCTTTCTGCCCCACCCGGTGTGCCTACTGCAGCTTTGTCAGCCGCAGCGTGGGAAAACGGACGGAACTTCTGGAACCGTATCTGGAAGCACTGCTGAAGGAAATTCAGCTCACCGGTGAACTGCTTCGGAATTCCGGACATCATGTACGTACCTTGTACATTGGCGGCGGTACCCCCACTACCTTGTCCAAAGACCAGCTTGTGCGGCTGATGGATGCCATTGGGGATGCCTTCGATCTGTCGAGGCTGCTGGAATTCACTGTAGAAGGCGGCAGACCCGATACTTTGAGCGAGGAAAAGCTCATTGCCCTGCGGCAGCACGGCGCTGACCGAATGAGCATCAATCCCCAGTCCATGATGGATACGGTACTGCGTGCCAGCGGCCGTCCCCACAATGCCGCGGATGTGCTCAGAAGCTACCGTCAGGCAGAAGCTGCCGGGTTTGATGCCATCAACATGGATTTGATTGCCGGTTTGCCCACAGATACCGTGGAGGGCTTCTGCCGCTCTCTGGACGAGGTGGCTGCCCTTTCCCCTGCCAACATCACTGTTCATACTCTGGCGCTGAAAAAGGGTGCGGATTTGTTCGAACGTCGGGAAAAGCTCCCCACCGCTGTGGAGGTCACCCAAATGGTGGCATATGCCAACGAAACCCTTCGCAGTCTTGGCTATAAGCCCTACTATCTGTACCGCCAGAAATATATGTCCGGCTCTTTTGAAAACGTAGGCTGGAGCCGGGATGGCATGGACTGCCTTTACAACATCTACATGATGGAGGAAGTTCACACCATCCTCTCTCTGGGAGGCGGCGGCATGAACAAGGTCAATTTCCCCGACGGCAGTCTGCGCCGGTTCCACAACCCCAAATTCCCGGAGCAGTACATCGAAATGATTGACACCGTTCTTGCCCAGAAACAAGAGCTGTTTTCTTTGATTTGAAAGGAAGTATAGATTTGGATACCCTGATTTCCAATGTCACCGCGGTGACCATGAATGAAAAAATGGATGTACTCTTTGGTGCATACATCGGCATCACCGACGGTAAAATCTCCTACATAGGCAAAGCTGCCCCTGAAGAGCAGCCTGCCACCATTGTGGACGGCACCGGCATGGTTGCCATCCCCGGACTGATTAACTGCCACACCCATTTGGCAACAGCGGTACTTCGGGGTTACTGCGACGACCTGAAGGATCTGGAGGCTCTGGAGCAGCAGCTTCAGAAGGAAAGCAAAATGGACTCCCGATGCGCAAAAGCTGCCGCTTCTCTGGCAATCGCGGAGTGCCTGCGCTTCGGCATCACCTCCGTTTCCGATCTTTACTATTATCCCGATGCCACCGCCGAAGCTGTGGCACAAGCCGGTATCAAGGCAAATCTGGCGCTGTCCGCCTATCGGTTTATTGACCAGAACGAGGACTTTGATTTTGACACCGACGAACAGTGTCAGGAGCTGGTTCGGATCGTGGAAAAGTGGCACGGTCACGACAGCGGCCGTATCCGCATCGATGCCGGCATCCACAGCGAGTACACCTCCAACCATCGCCTCTGGGAAGGTCTTGTGGGCTATGCAGCCGAGAAAAAGTTGGGCTTGCAGCTCCATCTGGACGAAACCCATGCAGAGGCTGAAGGCTGCCTTGACCGCACCGGTCTGACACCGGGAGAATTGCTGGACTGTCACCGGCTGTTCCATCTTCCCACCACCGCCGCAGGCGGCGGCTATCTGTCAGAAGAAGAAAAGACGCTGCTGGGCAAGCGGAAGATTTCTCTGGTCGCCCTGCCCATGGCAGCAGAAAAGAACGGCAGAAACTGCGCCGACATCCCCGGCTGTGTGAAAGCCGGAATGAACGTCGCCCTTGGCACCGACGGTGCGATGGAAGGCGGCAATCTGGATTTGTTTGAGGTCATGCGTGCCGCCTGCGGAAATGCCCGTCAGGCAGCAGCCGATGCTTCCGCCCTCCCTGCTCCCGCCGCGCTGATGATGGCAACGGTCTGCGCCGCCCGGGCGCAAGGTCGGGCAGAGGAATGCGGTATGCTGAAAACCGGCATGGATGCGGATATCGTGCTGGTGGATTTCTCCGCTCCTCACCTGATTCCCTGCCACAACGTGCTGAGCAGTCTGGTATTCGCCGCCAAGGGCGGAGACGTTGCCATGACCATGGTTCGGGGTAAAATCCTCTACCAGAACGGCACCTTCCCCACCATCGACCTGAAGGCGGTGGTTGCGGAGCTGACCGGCTACGCAATCCCCCGACTGTTCCACGACGCGTAAAGGAGTTCCCCATGTCTGATACCAAAAAGCAATCCTTCCTCCACGGCACCGCCCTGCTGGCTCTGGCTACCGCCATGGTCAAGGTCATCGGTGCGCTGTATAAAATCCCCCTGAATGCCATCATTGGCGAGCAGGGCTTCGGCTACTTCAACACCGCTTACCAGATTTACAACGTCCTGCTGATGATTTCCACCGCCGGCTTGCCGGTGGCAATGAGCCGAATGATTTCTCAGGCAAGCTCTCTGGGCAACTATCGGCAGGTGCGGAAGGTTTACACCGTCTGCCGTACCATTTTCCTTGTGCTGGGTCTGGTCAGCGCTGCCCTGATGGGCGGTCTGTCCGGTGTTTTGGCGAAAGCCATGGGGCAGCCCAATGCCCAGGCATCCATCGCAATCTTAGCCCCGGCATCCTTCCTGATTTGCCTGATGAGTACCTACCGGGGCTTCTTCCAAGGGCAGAGCAACATGAAGCCCACCTCCATCAGTCAGGTGCTGGAAGCCTTCGTCAAGCTGATCGTGGGCATTGCCGCGGCGGTGCTGATTAAGTTCTACACCCAGAGCATTCCTCTGGCAGCCGGCGGCGCCATTCTGGGTGTCAGTGTAAGCTGTCTGATTTCCTCTTTCTATCTGAACTACTGCTACCGCAAGGCGGCAAAGGATATGCCGATAACTCAGGATGAGCCGGAAGCCACCGGCACCATCACCAAGAGCCTGCTTGCCATTGCCGTCCCGATTACCATCGGCTCTGCCGGTCTGCAGCTTCTGACCACTCTGGAGACCGGTGTGTATGTGGATCGGCTGCTTGCCAATCTGGACGGACTTTACAATTCTTCTGAACTGGCAGAGCAGCTCAAGGCGTATTTCTATGTCGCTCAGGTAGACGGAAAGCCTCTGGACGCCCTGACCCGTGCCGAGGGAATCCAGTTCCTCGTGGATACCCAAAAGGGTATCTATGATATGTGCATGACCATTTTCAATATGCCCTGCGCTTTCATCACCCCCATTACCATGAGCATTCTGCCTGCCATCACTGCCCAGATCACCACCGGTGATATCAAAGGCGCCCGGGCAACGGAAGAGTCTGCCGCACGGGTCACCGCTCTGATTTCCATGCCCTGCGCCGTGGGCCTGCTGGTTTTGGCTGAGCCTGCCACCGCCCTTCTGGGTGGCTACAGCGGGGAAAAGCTGGTACTGGCAACCAATTTGATGCGGCTGCTCAGTATGTGCATTTTGTTTAACGCAACTGTACTGCTCACCACCACTATCATGCAGTCCCATGGTCATGCCTACCGCCCGGTGGTAAATATGCTGGTTGGCGGCGCGGTAAAGCTGGTGGCGATTTTCGTCCTCACCGGCAATCCTTACATCGGCATTCTGGGTGTCCCCATCGGCTCCCTGCTGTGCTATGCGGTCATTATGGTGCTGAACCTGATTACCACCCGTATGGTTCTGGAAGAGCCGCCTGCCATCGTCAAGCATATGCTCCGGGGCTTCCTTGCTGCCGCCATTATGGGCGTGTTTGCCTTCGGCGCATGGTACGGTCTGAAGGCTCTGAACGTAGGAAGCAACCTGATTTTGTGCGCTGTACCCATCTTGGTGGGTGTGGTCATATATGCGGTATGTGCCGTCAAACTCCGGGCAATCACCCGGGAGGACTGCCTGCTGCTCCCCAAAGGCGAAAAAATCGCCAAACTGCTCCATCTGTAAACTTGTAAAAAAGAAAGGAAAATGAACCCATGAACAAGACCGAACTCATCGCAGCCGCTGCTCAGCAGACCGGCATGACCAAGAAGGACACCGAGAGTGTCGTCAACGCTACCCTGAGCATCATCGCTGATGCCATGGCAAAGGGCGAGCGCGTCCAGATTGCCGGCTTCGGCATCTTCGAGGTGAAGCACCGCGAAGCAAGAATGGGCCGCAACCCCAGCACCGGCGAAGCCATGGAGATTGCCGCTTCCGACATCCCTGCCTTCAAGCCCGGTCAGGCTCTGAAGGACAAGGTGGCAAAGTAAGTGCGCCTTGACAAGTATCTGAAGGTCTCCCGTCTGATCAAGCGCCGCACCGTTGCCAACGAAGCCTGCGACAACGGTCGCATCAGCGTCAACGGACGGGTGGTCAAAGCCAGCTATGACGTAAAGGTAGGCGACCGCATCGAAATCTCCCTTGGCACCCGAACGGTGTGCGTGGAAGTTTTGCAGGTAGCCGAAGCCGTCCGCAAGGATGACGCCTGCGCCATGTACAAGGAAGTCTGAAAAACCCCCGGAGCAGTATCGCTCCGGGGGTTTTGCTCAGGCATGGGATATGTCGGTTAATAATACCGTGCTTGCAGGATGGGAAGGCACTCTTCACGGGACATTCCGCATTGGATTTCCGGGTCATAGAGCAAACTCAGGATGACCAGATCTTCCCCACTCAGTGCGGTATTATCGTCGGAATACTGGTAGGTGATGCTGTCGGTACGCAAGGTCGTATCGCTGATGCCCAGGATATTGACAATCTCCTCCGGCAAAATGGAATTGCGGATACTTTGGTCAAGATCCGTTCGATAGCCAACCCGGGCGGTATGCAGCTCATTGGTCAGGGTGTAGTACCAATACTGCGCCGCTCCGTAGGCATCCTCCCCGTTAACCGCATCGGAAAATTCCATACTGAAATCTTCCGGTGACAAAAAGCTGATGCTCAGGTTTTCCTCCATGTCCTCCTGCACTTCATAAATGCCGGGGAAACCGTCAATCGCATTCAACTGCCCAAAGAAGTCCTCCAGTACCAACCGGTCTGTGTCGGTGGGTTCTCCGTAGATGCGATAATAAATAGGGCTCAGCCATTTCTGCACAAGGCTGGTATCCCCCGTACCGTCGGAATATTCCGCGTGCAGCACCACTTCCTCAAAATACGTTATCATCTGTTCCTGAGAACAATCCGGCAGATACAACTCAGAATGTGGGGCTTCGGTGGGTTCCACAGTCGGTTCTGTGGTGGGCTGTGTTGTCGGTTCTACAGTCGGTTCTACAGTCGGCTCTGTGACCTCCGGCAGGCTCTGGGTGGTGGGCTGTGTTGTCGGGCGGTTCGTGGTTTGGGTTTCCGAAGCCTGAGATTGGGTGGTTCCATCCTCCGGCAAGCCGGAACAGCCGCAGAAAAGCAGGACAACCGCCATCAACACGGGCAACCATTTTACGTTCTTCACAGTAACACTCCTTCCGATTGGGTTTATTCTCAGTATAACATAAAAAGACCGGAGATAACAGTCCTTTCTTTTCCTGAAAACGCCCCCTCCCGCAGCAATCGGGAGGGGGGTTGAGGAAGGAAAAACCTGCCGTCAGTATTCAGCCTTTTACCGATCCGGCAGTCAGACCATTGACAATGTTTTTCACCAGACAAAAGTACAAGATCACAATGGGGATGGCTATGAATACCGAACCGGCGGCAAACCGTGCGAAGTGAGTTTCCGGAAGATTGAACAGTCCCACCGCCACAGTCCAGGTGTTTCTATCCTTCAGCAGCAGCTTTGGCAGCAGCACGTCGCTCCACGGCCACGCAAACTGTGTCAGCATAGTATAGACCACCATGGGCTTGCTCAGGGGCAGTGTGATTTTCGTAAACACCTCCAGATTGGTAGCTCCATCCAGTCGGGCCGCCTCAAATATGGTATTCGGGATGGAATCAAAGTAACCCTTCTGCACCATGTAGTTCACCGGAGTCGTTGCCGCATAGAAGAAAATCAGGGATTCCAGCCGGTCAATCAAGCCAAACTGGGTCATGATGATATACACGGCGGTCATACCCATAAAGCCCGGAAACATCCCCAACACCAACGTAACCTTTTTTATGGTATTTCGTCCCTTGAAGCGGAAACGGGACATGACATACGCCGTCAACAGAACCAACACCGTACCTAAAACTGAGCTGCATACCGCCACATATAACGTATTAAAAAACCATGTTTTATACGGATACAAGCCATTGACATCATCAGTAAACAACTCAATAAAAGTCTGAAAGCTGAACTCCGCCGGGAAAAAGCCCTTAAAATCGTACAGACTGCCGGTTTTGGACAAGGATGCCAAAATCAACCACAAACACGGAAACAGGAATACTGCGGACATAACCAGCAATGCCGTATAAGTAAGCGCATGATCCACAGCCTTACGGGGCGTAAATTTATTTTTTCTCATTGATAGGTGTCCTCCTGCTTGTAGGCTGCGCTTCGGACATAGACGGACAAAGACAACGCCGCTGTAATCAGGAAAATAACCAAGCTGATTGCCGCGCCAATGGAATAGTAATTGTTGTCCACCGACAGCTTATAGAGCCAGTTAATCAGCAAATCCGTATCACTGGCAAGGAAATAGTCGGCATAGTTGGAAATCACGCCGCTGCGCAAAAAGAAGAAAATACCGAAATTATTGAAGTTCCCAACGAATTGACTGATCAGCACCGGGGTAGATGCCGCCCATCATGGTCATTTCCACCGTCAGCTCTTCCATTTTAGTGATGGTATCCTGCCAGCGATCCGCAGTCAGGTCGGCACTCACCGGCAATCGGGGAACCGTAATCATTTTCAGATCCTGCTTGGCTTCCTCCTCCGTCCAGTTGCCGGTGGAAACCATGGCACGCAGGAACATTCGGGAAACATCCGGCGTGGTGACGGTGCAGAGCATCACGCCATCCGCCAGATACTGATAGGCTGCAGAAGAAAAGGTATTGTCCAGCACCTCGGTGTTGTTCTTTTGGGCATGGTGTCCGGCAGGAGAATGGCGAATTTTCCCGCACCATCTGATGGATTCCGCTGCGGTACAAGGTGATGAAGATATCCGCATGGTCACGGACAAACTGCATATGGTGCCGCAGCTGCTCCTCCAATGTCATACACATGATTTCATTCTTATATTGGGTGCAGAGGATATCCAGCTTGAATTCCACCACGTCTTCTTTCCTGTCAAAATTCCGATAATCTGGTTATGCTGAACTTTTCCGATGCAAGTGCCAATCTGACACCCCGACAGAATGAGGCTGTCACCTTGCTGTTTAGCACTCACTATGGCATCCCCGACCATCACAGCTTGCCGCATACCATTCCTCCCTACGGCGGCTTTCTGTTCGCAATCTGCCCTTGATTGTCCACACCGAAAGCTGTCAGGCAAACGGCTGCTGATAAAGCAAACGAGCAGGTCACTAAGAACCTGCTCGTTTTGATTCTATTATGCCCAGGGATCATCCGCTACGGGAAGGCGGATATCGGAGAGGCACTGGATATCGTTCAGGAACCACTGACCGGTGGAGGGTTTCTTCCGCAGCTTGATGGTTCTGGGATTATCCGCACCGCCGCTGGTTACGTACAGAGTTGCCCAATTCTCATTATCAAAAGAATAGGGATTTTCGCTGACGACCACAGTGTAGGGCTGGGTAGGCTGATAACCATTCTGGGGGGTTGCGCCGGACAGATAGGAACGGGGGATATAGCCCCGCTCTCTCAGACGCTCCCGAATGAACTGCTTTTCATAACCACTGACCTCTGCCGGTCCTTTCAGGAAGTTCAGCATGGCAATGGTATCTTCAGGGTTTTGCTCATAACGGCACAGAGCCAGAATGGTCAGCGCCGTGGTCTTAAACGGAGAGTCCAGAGAAGCCTCCGGCAATGCCTGAAGCTGAGCAACCGTTTCCGGCAGGCTGGCAAAGGTAAAACTCTCGGAACGGTTCTTACCCCGTCCCACATTCTGTGCTGCTGTCTGAGCGGCATTGTTCACTGCCTTGACCGCCTCTTTTCTTGCAGCAGAACCTGCTGCTCTTCTCAGAGAATCAAAAATACTCATTATTTATTCCTCCTTAATCCTCTCTGGCATATCGCATGGTCATAATGGTGAGGAACCCATCTTCACCGCTAATGCAGACCAAATCCTCCGCGCCTGCGCCAAGGTCTGCATAGAGCTGACCATCCCGCTCTTCCCATGCGTAAGGTTCATCGGTCAGCATACCGTCAAACACCTTGATCTGCCCTGCCGCTACCGCAGCATCCACCTGCTCCTGCGTGACGCCTTCCGGGATCGGCATCAACAGATACATTTTTCCGTCCTCACAGACCGCAAGTTTGCTGCCAATCATCTGCTTTCTCTCCCGGAGTTCATCCGCAACCGCGTCTTCGTCCGTTTCGTCCACATAGGGCATGGGGGAATGCAAATACTCCTCCGCACTCAGGAAAACCCATTGATCCTCATCACTGATCGTACCTGCGGAATGAAACGCCCATTTTCCAATGTAACCCATAGAAAAGCCTCCTTTTTTACTCTGTCCCCGTTTCCGGTGGATTTTCCCAGACTCCTCCAGCCTTGACCCAAGGGGAAAAGCATGGTATAATGTTTTTAAGCTGAGGCGGTCTCTGTGTTCGTGGCACGTTGACAGAGATCGCAAACACAGAACAAGTTCTGCGTTTGCAAGGGTGCCTCACTTCTGTGCGCGGCAAGATCTGTACCCTCCCTCGATATCCTTGCATGATTATTGTAACGTTTCTCCCACCATATGTCGCCACACTTTCCAAAAGTATTTGGGTAGGAAGTGTGGGAAAAAGTGTGGGTTTGCTTAAGAAGGAGATATAAATGAAAAAATTATCCATAGGACTGACCGCCCTGCTCCCCGTCATTCTGACCGGCTGCGCACCCATTGGGGCAAAGTCAGCCAGTATGTCACTCATCTACATCGCCGCGGCAATTTTGTCGCTGCTGCTCATCGGCTGGTGCTGGATGGGTGCGAAACAGGATAAGTGGTTTTTGCTGCTGTTCTCTTCCGTTCTGGTAGTTAACGTGGGCTATTACTTCCTCTCCATTGCCAAAACGTTGGAGTTGGCACTTTGGTGCAACCGTATCTCCTATCTTGGCTCGGTATTCCTGCCCTTGGCGATGCTGATGATCATCCTGAACGTCACCAAATACCACTTGCCCAAATGGCTGTCCTATCTGCTGCTTGGGGTCGCTGTGATTATGTTTGGGATTGCCGGCAGCCCCGGGTACCTGGACATCTACTATGCAGATGTTCAGCTCCAGATTATTGACGGAGTATCCTCTCTCAAGAAGGTATACGGCCCTGCCCACTTCCTCTATCTGGTCTACCTGTTGGGCTATTTTACCGTGATGACCGTTGTTATCATCCGCGCTGCCATCCGTAAACGGCTTAGTTCCCCTGCCCATGCGGTGGTGCTGCTGACAGCGGTTTTTGTCAATCTGTGTGTCTGGCTGATTGAGCAGTTGGTAGAGATTGATTTTGAATTTCTGTCCGTGTCCTATGTGATTACTGAGCTGTTTCTTCTGGGGCTGCATATGGTTTTGCAGGAAACCGAAAAGCTCCGAAAAGAACTGAGCGAAAATACGCCCCCCACTCCCCCACCGCCTGCCATCGATCCCCTGCCGGTCAAGCAGGAAGATTACGCGGTACAGCAAGAACGGTTTCTGGCAGGTATATCAGAACTCACCGCCACCGAGCGGGCTGTCTACGATGCCTACATATCCGGAAAAACAACCAAGGAAATCATGGCAGAGCTGAACATTAAGGAAAATACGCTGAAATTCCACAACAAAAATCTTTATAGCAAGCTGGGAGTTTCCTCCCGGAAGCAGTTGCTGGAAATCTACCGTACAATCAAAGCAACCAACACCCCATAAAAACCAACAGCGGCGGAGGTCACCACCCCCGCCGCTGTTATTTCTCCGGAAAGAAAAAGATAAATTGTTGTTTGAAGTTCAATTACGCATATGTAACTTGC
>JAFULI010000018.1 GCA_017473455.1 Oscillospiraceae bacterium | reverse complement strand
TTGGTTTTTCATTGCAGTTAAATTATAACACCAAACGGCTGGTTCTTCCACTGAACCAGCCGTTTTTCTATAAATATTTTGCAGGCTGTACCTTTCGGCACAGCCTGCTTTTTGTGGGACTTTTTTTACAGCCCCTTTCTTATTGGTGGACTTGAGGAGATTCGAACTCCCGACCCCCACAATGCGAATGTGGTGCGCTCCCAGCTGCGCTACAAGCCCGTTTTGGAATGACGTTATTATATTCCTCACGGGGTATTTTGTCAAGTGGGATTCTCCTTCGCTGTGGAAAGGGTTTTCAGGAATTTTCGCACTGCACGGCGGTTTTTCAAAACGATGGTTTGGGCGTGGGTGGCTTCATTGAGCAACCGGTAATTCCGCTCTTTTTTGTTCTTATTATAATTCCACACCCATTGCAGAAACTCCAAATCTATCCGCTCCGGGCAGCCTTCTCCCATATCCGGTCGGACGGTTCCGTATGTAGTCAGTATCCGCTTCAGCACTCCGCACAGGCAGGCAAATCGGGAAAAATCCAAATAGATTACCGTATCGCAGCGCTGAATTCTTTGGGGGAGGGTACGGTTAAAGTTACCGTCCATAATCCATGCGTCCTTTTCCATTTCCGCTGACATAACAGCATCAAACTCCTCCGGAGGCAGGCTGACCCAGCCCGGTTTCCAGAACAGCTTATCCAGATGCACCACCGGGATTCCGGTCTTTTCTCCCATGGCTCTGGCAAGGGTGGACTTTCCTGCCCCACCACAGCCGATGATCACGACCCGTTTCATGGCTCAACCTCTTCCTCACCGGGTTCCGACGGGATTACCGTTTCATCCGGCATCGGTTCTGTGGTGGGTGTTTCTGTAGTAGTTGGTTCCGTGGGCTGTGGTTCCGGTTCAGTGGTGGGTGCTTCTGTTGTGGTCGGCTCGGTGGGGTGTGGTTCCGGTTCGGTGGTGGGAGGCACCGGGGGCTTGGGTTTCCAATGCGGCGAAGTGCCGTCAGCATTCAGGGCAAAGCTGAACTCCGCACCGTAACCGTTCATCTTTTTGATAATGCGGTCAAACTCCGCTCCGTAAGCAAGGGTGGGCTGATAATCGTTTTCATTCTTTTTCCCGGAAAGATAGCAGGGAATGAAGCGGACGTTATCATCAATTACCACCTGACCGTCCACCACAGTGAAGGTCTGCTGGAAAATGCCGCTGTCCTTATCGTCGGGGTTTTTATTGCCGCCGTAGCAGAAATTGCCCAGACTGTAGCAGATATACCGACCACGGTAGCGGCGGATGCCCTGCAGAACATGGGGATGGTGTCCTACCACCAAATCATAACCCATGTCAATAATCTTTGTACCCAGATTACGCTGATAGTCCTCCAGTTCGGTGACCTTGTCGCCGCCCCAATGGGCGCAGGCAACCACGATGGCACAGCCTGCCTCCCGAAGCTGGCGGTAGCAGTCCTTCAGCCAGGTTTCCACCTTCCAGCCGTAGGAAAGGACGTTCACTGACACCACACCGACCCGAATTCCTTTGACCTCGTAGATGGCAGGAATATCGTTGTAGCTCCACTCGATATCGGCGCCCTCCAAAACACGAATGGTTTCGTTTGCTCCGGAGATGCCGTAATCCATGATGTGGTTATTGCCCAGCGTGGCAACTTCTACCGAAGAGCCGCTGAGTACCTTGACGAATTCCGGGTCGCCCTTATGATTCCATTTCTTATCCTGAATATCCGTGGAGGTGGTAAGCGTACCCTCCAGATTGATGACGGTAATATCGTCCTGCTCGAAAATCGGACGGACATTTTTCAGGAAGTAATCCGCGCCGTATTTCGCATAATATTCCTGAAATGAGTGCCAGTAGGACATCTTCTGATTACTGCCCAGCGTACAGTCGCCGACAAAGGTCATGGTGATTTCCACCGTACCGGGGACAACGGGCAGGTTGTCTGTCAGGGGCGGTTTGGTAATGGGTGGCTCATCCACCACCGGGGGTCTGGTCACCGGCGGCTCGGTAGTGGGGGGTTCCGTCGTCGGCGGTTGGGTGGTGGGAGGTTCGGTAGTGGGCGGTTCGGTGGTGGGGGGCTGAGTCGTGACCGGCTCTGTCACCGTCTGAGAACTTGAAGGGACAGTTTCCGGGGGCTTCGTGGTATTGGTTTCCCCTTCCCCGGCGCAGGCGCTCAGGCTCAGCAGACAGCAAATCGTCAAAACCAAGGCAAGAATCCTGCGGATTATCGTTCCGAATTTCCTTTCCATACTATTCTCCTAAATCTATTTTAAGCATTCTGCTCTGATTATATCACAAAGTCCCGGGAAAGGGAATACAAATACTGGACAAGTTACCCTTTCTTTGCTATAATTTTTACAGTATCAAACTCTTAAGGAGGAAATATCATGAACAAGCGCATCAACCGCGCCCTTTCCTGGATGCTGACTCTGGCTCTGCTGGCAGCACTGGTTCTGGTACCGTCCATCGGTGTCATTGCCGCTCCTGCCGATGAGGCTCTGGAGATTCAGGAGGGTGTCACCCTGCATTGCTGGAACTGGTCTTTTGCAGAGATCGAGGAAAATCTGGATGTCATCGCCGCTATGGGCTACACTTCCATCCAGACCTCCCCCATCCAGCAGGCCAAGCAGGCCACCAAGAACCACCCCTGCAACGACTGGTGGGTATTCTATCAGCCCGCCGCCTTCCACATTGACAACACCGGCACCAGTGCTTTGGGCACCAAGGCTGAGTTCGAAAGCCTGTGCAAGGCCGCCCACGCCAAGGGCATCAAGGTCATTGTTGACGTGGTCGCCAACCACATGGGCAACACCGAGACCGGTGAGAACGGTCTGCACTCCAGCATTATCCCCGAGCTGAAGGACGACGCTTCCTGCTGGCACGATTTCACCAAGAACATCAACAATTACTCCAACCGTTTTGATGTCACCCAATACTGTATGTCCGGTCTGCCCGACCTGAACACCGCCAATGACAAGGTTCAGAACCTTGTGCTGAACTTCCTGAAGGAATGCATTGATGCCGGTGCCGATGGTTTCCGTTTCGATGCCGCCAAGCATATCGAGACCCCCGACGACGGCAATGTCGCAAGCGATTTCTGGCCCACCGTGATTGACGGTGCCAAGAGCTATGCCAAGTCCAGCCGGAACTTCGAGCTGTACTGCTACGGTGAGCTGCTGGATAACCCCGGCGGTGACATTTCCGTTGGCTCTTACACCAAGTACATGAGCGTTACCGACAACACCTGGAGCACAAGTCTGCTGAACAACACCATCAAGGCAGGTAATGCCACCTCCTTCGCCGCCAATTACCACAAGGGTAATGCCAATCAGCTCGTTCTGTGGGCAGAGAGCCACGACACCTACGCCGATGGCACTACCTACGATGTGAGCGATGCCACCATTAACAAGGCATGGGCACTCATCGCCGCCCGGAACGACGCCATGGGTCTGTATCTGGCTCGCCCCGCCAATATGTCCCAGTATCTGGGCACTGCCTCCGCCACCGCATGGGCATATCCTGAGGTCGCCGCAGTGAACCAGTTCCACAACAAGTTTGCCGGCGAGAGCGAATATATTGCCGCCGCGAACGGCATTGCCTACGTAGAACGGGGCACCGCCGGTGTTGTGCTGGTTAACTGCAAGGGCGGCGCTGTGGATGTCAACGTCACCGCCAACAAGATTGCCGACGGCACCTACACCGATCAGATCTCCGGCAACACCTTCACCGTTTCCGGCGGCAAGATTTCCGGTAAGATCGGCAGCGAGAGCGGCATTGCCGTTGTCTACGAGGTAGAATCCTGTGCCCACGCTGAGCATGATGCTGACGGCTTCTGCAAGAGCTGCAAGGCTCTGGTGGGTCACACCTACGACGATAAGAACACCTGCGCCTGCGGCGATGTGAAGATTGGCACCAGAACCGTCTACTTCCTCAACACCGCCAAGTGGAGCAAGGTAAACTACTACTCCTGGTACACTCCCACCGACATCATCTCTGAAGCATGGCCCGGCACTCCCATGACCCACGTTGAAGGCAATGTTTACTCCTGTGACATTCCTCTGGATGCCCCCAACATCATCTTCAACGATGGCTCTACCCAGACCGAGGACCTGACCGTTCCCAGTCCGGACAGTGGCCGGAACATCTTCGATTTCACCACCAAGAAGTGGAATGAGTACGAAGCCGCCGAGAAGCCCACCGAACCGGAAGTCACAGAGCCGGAGAGCACCGAGCCTCAGCCCACTGAGCCTGAGTCCACTCAGCCCACCCAGCCCACCGAAAACACCGGTAAGCAGGAAGCCCCGGAAAAGAACAACGGCACGATTGTCTGGATTGTCTGTGCTGTTGTAGCCGTGGTTGCCATCGCTGTTCTGGTGGTTTACATGGTCAAGAATAAGAAGAAGTAATCCCTTTGATGTAACAATGGGGCTGCTGCAAACCATGCGGTTTACAGCAGCCCCTGATTTTTATGCAGTTATCCGTTGTTGTTTGCATTTCCCTCACCACCGCAAGTGGCTTAGGTGATTCTGACGTAACCGCTTTGCTCAATTAAGGTTTGCCCTTCTTCAGAAAGCAGCCAGTCAATTAGTATCGGGATGTTCTCGTTGTCATTGTCCGCCCGATAAATGGCATAAAACTGAGCGACCACGGGGTAGCTTCTGTTTTGGATGTTTTCGGCACTGGGATATACCCCGTTCAGGGATATCATCTTTACCCCCTTGTTTTCCACAATCCCATCCATATAATATCGGAAAGAAAAGCCGATAGAACCGCCTGCAATGGCGAAGATTGACTTCCTGCCGATTTCGTAATCTCCCATGAAGCTCTCAAAAGCTGTCTGGCTGCCGCTGCCCTCCAGTCTTGTCAACGGATTGATGGTTCGCTTTGCTCCCCCAACCTCCGACCAGTTGGTATACTCGCAGGCATAAATCTTGCGGATTTGCTCTACCGTGAGATTGTCCACCGGGTTATTCTCGTTGACGAAAAACACAAACCCTTCCAACCCCACCGGCACATACACCAGCTCAACCCCCTGCTCCTCGGCATATTGCTTCTGTGCCTCCGAAGGGGCAGCGCAGAACAGAATATCCGTTGTGCCGTCCACAATCGCCTGATATCCACGGACGGTGTTTTTATATTGCATTGCGCTGTCCGGGGCGAAATTCTCGCCATAAAAATTATCATCGGAAAACGCGCCGCCTTCATAGGTAACACAGCCCTCCGGGTATACATTATCAATCACCGCGGCATAGACCGGCACCAGTGCCGCCGCACCATCCAGCACCGGAAGATTCTCCGTCAGTTTCAGAGAGGTATCGATTCTGGGAAGCTCCGAGGTCTCCTCGTGGGGTAAGTATCTTCCCACGTCAATCATCTGCGCCTGAGTTGCACCGCTGAAATTATTGGACAGTCTGCAGGTCACAGATTGATAGATGCTGTAATTGAATGCCGCAAACACCGCCACAATCAATACAATGGCGAGAATTTGCTTAACCACCTTCACCGGTCACCACAGCTCCTTTCCCACAAAGTAGATAATAGAGCAATGCTGATAAGCATAAACGACATAGATAAAGTGGGCAATGGTCAACGCAGCGCACACACCAAGCACACAGAACAAAATCCACAGAAATGTACGGTCCTTCATATTCCGCACCTCACATATAGGCAATCGACATGAACAGAAGGATCAAAATCCCGGCGAATACGGTTACCAGCACACCGGTAATCACTCCGGTTACAATTGCAAACAGCTTGCGCTTCCTGAGTTCCTTCTCCGAAAATGTGCCAGGCTGGGTACGGTTTCGGTTCTTTGCCAGCAGATAGCGGATCAAAGAGACCACAAATAACGCCACTATTCCTCCCGGAAGGGAAAAGAACGTTAAAAAAACGAAATCTTCCACAAGGATAACCTCCCTATCTTTCAAGTTCTGAAAACAGTATATCCAAAGCCGCGGGAATTGTCAATTGTCTCCTCTCATACTGTATTTACAAATCAAGCTTTGCGCTTCCAAGATTAATTACCTGCTTGCCCTGGTGTTTTGCCATGCGTACATATTTATAAGCACCGCCCCATGTGTGGTGGATGCAGCACAGGCATATGTCTGCTTCTTTGAGCATCCAGCGGTTTCTTCTGTCGATGGCGAATTTGGGCGGAGTCAGCTCCATCCCCTCCGGATATAGAGTATCGGAGGCATCCCTAAATCCCTGCTCCGGTGTGGGAAGGTAAGCCAGCACCACCCTGTACCGGATGTGAGGATACACCCTGCCAAGCTCCTTCAGACAGCCATACACCATGGCATCAAACTGCCCCTGATTGCCTACATAGAAGGTATCCACCCCCTGCCCCACAAGGCGCTCCATCTGTGCGTACAGTTCCCCTCTTACGGTCTGCGGGCAATCCCGATGACCAAAAAATGTGCAGGCTGCCATTTTTCTTTCCTCCCATTAGTGATATATCGCTATTATAGCATATTTTCTTCAATTAGTGAAGTATCACTAATATTGCACCGGAATTTCGTTTATCATAGGAGTGATAAATCGACCGGAGGGGATGGCATGAATACTGCACAAACAATTGCATATCGTATTCGCCAATTGTGCCAGCAAAAGGGCATCACTCCCAACGGATTGAGTAATTTATCTGCCGTTCCTCAGTCCACCATCAAGAGCATCTTAAACGGCGAAAGCAAGAATCCGGGGAGTGTTACCATCAAAAAGCTGTGTGACGCTTTGGAAATCACCCTCGGTGAATTCTTCAGCACTCCGGAGTTTGATGCTTTGGAGCAGGAAATTCAATAAACCATTCAAAAAAGCACCTTCTGCCGGAGGTGCTTTTATTTTATTGCATCAATACCCCCCACCGTAACCGCTCTGCTTGTAATTGCGCCGATCAATTGTTGTTTAACTTACAACAAAGGCGACTTGGCTCTCCCTTTGGGAGAGCTGGCACGCCGTAAGGCGTGACTGAGAGGGCAATCAGAAAAATGTTAGAATTTTTCTGTTTTTCAGGAAAATGTGTCGTTATCGCCTGCGGCGATGTGATTTTCTTTAAGAAAATCACGATGCCCTCTCCGCCCCCTTCGGGGGCACCTCTCCCATAGGGAGAGGCAAGTGACATATGCGTAATTGAACTTCAAACAAC
>JAFULI010000017.1 GCA_017473455.1 Oscillospiraceae bacterium | reverse complement strand
TTTGAATAGTCTTTTTTAAGCGGATTTCCTGATCCGCTCATTTGCCATGCCCTAATTGCAAAAAGAGTATCCAAAACAGTTTAATGTCTTGGATACTCTCATTTTGCTTTTGATTACCATCCGGGCTATGCCACTAACTTAATGACATTGGGTATGTGAACCGGAGGGGTGTTTTTAGGCTTTTTAAGACCGTTTCAAGAGAAAACGTAATAATCTAGAAAATGCAATAATCTTTGGCGATTAGATAAATATGCTAAAATAATTCTTGCGTAAACCAAGAAATAGTGTTATAATTAACCATAAGTCAATGTACTTCCTGCGTTCGTTTTTGAGGTTCAAAAATACGTATGATGCATTGTGAAACATCCGGATGATTTCTTCATGCACCCGGATGGATATCGAAAGATGTCGCAAAATGAAATTAGGAGGAAGAATTATGAAGAAGCTAATTAGCGTAATCGTTGCACTGGCTATGATTCTTAGCTTGTCTGTCGCTGCTTTTGCTGCCGGCACCGTAACGGTATATTGCAAAGCTCCCGATAACTGGGATACCTGCCATGTGCACTGGTGGAACAGCTCTCAGGGTGCTTCCACTTGGCCTGGTCAGGCAATGACGAAGGGCAGCGACGGAATCTGGTATGCTGAGATTCCTGCTGACGTCGGCGGTCTGCTGTTCAACAAGCAGGGCGAGGACGGAAAGACCAACGATATGACTCTGCCTACTGACAACAAGCTCATGTATGTTATTGGCAACAATGAGTGGGTTGAGTATGGCACTGAGGATGCTATCAGCTCCGGTACCGTTACACTGAACAGCACCGTCGACGAAGAATCCAAGGTGGTTGAGTTTAAGCCGGATACCGACGGTAAGTTGAAGGTTCATATGTTTGCATCCAATCCCGGTTGGGCATTCAAGGTTAATTTCCCCGATGGTTCCAGCACTCTGCGCATCTCTGGTAACAATGACCGCACCGAAACCTATGACGTTGTTGCAGGCGAAACCTATTCTGTTGAAATCTGGTGCTACGATAAGGCCGGCTGGGATTACGGCAATGGTGATGTTACTTATGCAATCACCTTTGAGGCTTCCGCAGGCGGCGGTGAAGTTGCCAAGGAAGAGTACATTGTTTCCGGCACCAAGCTGTTTGTGGGCGACAATGACCTGACCATGGACCCCAATGCTGAGAATACTCTGTTCGAGTTTGAGCCTACTGAAACCGGTGTATATCTCTTTACTGCTCCTGCCGGTGCACAGATTGGCAACTGGAACACTTCGACCTTCCCCCTGAACCTGACATTTGACAAGACTAACACCCTTGAGTGGGAGTGCACCAGCGTTGGACAGTCCGTGCTTGTCGGTGTTGTTGGCTCTGAGAACATTGTTCTGAAGGTTGAGCTGAAGGGCGATGCTGAGGTTGAGCAGGAGACTGTTTACACAGACTATGTCAACGTTTATTTCCCCAATGAAGATGACCTGATCGAGTTGGGTGACGAGACCTATACCTATATCGACATCACCAAGGCGGTTGAGCTGGTGAAGGATGAGAATGGTCTTTATCATTTGGGCAGCGTTGATGGTCCTCTGGTCTATGTGAACCTGACCAACGATGGATTTGACTTTATTCAGGGCTTCTTCGGTGGTTATGGTGCTATGACCATGCGTGGTGAATACACCGATAGCGAAGGCAATGTTCATCACTATGACTTTAAGAATGCTATGCGGCAGTATGCTGATGTTATCTATGCAGGTGAAAACTCTCTGTATCCCATGACCGAAGACCTTATGATTTATCTGAAGGCCTACGGTGCCTATCAGGGCTGGTACAACCCCAATCTGTCTCCCTATGAGGCAATTCGCGGTGAGCACAATGCTGATTCCGCATGGCTGGTCGCTTGTTGCTATTTCGGCGAGTATGATTACCCTGCAGTCCCCGAAACTCCTGTTGAGCCTGAAACTCCCGTTGAGCCTGAAACTCCCGTTGAGCCTGAGACTCCGGCAGTACCCGAGGGCCCCGGAACCGGTGATTTTGCTCTGACCAGTGTGTTCGTTCTGATGGCTCTGGTTGCTGTTACCGGCGCAATTCTGATTGTCAATAAGAAGAAGTTCTTCTGATAATTTCCTTAAGCAACAGGAGCGGGCAAGCCCGCTCCTGTTTTTTAAAAACGGCCGTGTCACATAATTGTGACACGGCCTAAAATCTGTTGGTAGGATTAGTAGAACAGCAAATCCGAATAAGTGGGGAAGGGCCAGTAGCACTTGTCGGTTATCAGTTCCAACGCATCCGCCTCTGCCCGGACAGCATCCATTTGCGGTATGATAATATCGCTGAAGTAATTGGCGGCTTCTACATTCCCTGTGGGGGTGTTTTTCAGATCTTTCATAAGCTGTTCACACAGGTCGTACAGCTTGTCAGTCCCAGTACTCAGCTTTTCTGAAAGAGCTGCTTCTGCTTTGCAGGAACATCCGGCAGCCTTTTTAACAGAAATATTATTAGCAAGCTCCGCACAGTAACGGCTGACTGCAGGAATAATTTGCCTTAAGGCGATATCTGCGGTAGCTTTTGCTTCGATATTGATAATCTTGCGGTAGGCTTCCAAATAAATCTCATTTCGGGCACGGAATTCGCTTTCTGTGAAGATACCGCGTTTGGTTACGAGTTCTACGTTCTTGTCACTGGCATAACTGGGCATTGCCTGCGTTGTATTGCGAAGGTCACTGAGACCGCGGCGTTGTGCCTCTTGTCGCCATTCATCAGAATAGCCGTTGCCACTGAACAAAATACGCTGATGTTGTGTGAACGTGTCACAGACCAGTGTGTGCAGAGCACTATCGAAGTCTTCCGCATTTTCCAGAATGTCAGCGAACTTGCTCAATTCTTCTGCCATAATGGTATTCAGAGCAATGTTGGGACCGGCAATGGACTGAGAAGAACCCAGCATTCTGAATTCAAATTTGTTACCGGTGAATGCCAGGGGGCTGGTTCTGTTTCGGTCGGTCGTGTCCTTGGGAATAGGCGGGAGTACGTCAACACCGATACGCATGATACTCTTTTCGGGGTCGGTGTAATTGCTGCCGTTAACGATGGAGTCCACAACAGCATGCAGCTCGTCACCCAGATATACGGACAGAATAACGGGCGGAGCTTCGTTGGAACCCAGACGGCGGTCATTACCTGCAGAAGCAACTGTGCAGCGAAGGAAGTCTTGGTACTCGTCTACACCTTTGACAAAAGCGGCGAGGAACACAAGGAATTGCGCATTTTGTCGGGGAGTCTTTCCGGGGCTGAAAAGGTTTTTTCCGGTATCGGTGGCAAGAGACCAGTTGTTGTGCTTGCCGGAGCCGCTGACGCAGGCGAAAGGCTTTTCGTGGAGCAGACAAACAAGATTGTGCTTGGCTGCACACTTCTTCATAATCTCCATGATGAGCTGATTGGCATCGCAGGCGCTGTTAGCGGTGGAGTAGATGGGGGCAAGCTCATGCTGGCAGGGTGCAACCTCGTTGTGTTTGGTCTTGGACAGAATGCCCAGGCGCCAGAGCTGCTCATCCAGATCTTTCATGAAAGTCGACACTCTGGTGCGGATGGTACCGAAATAGTGGTCTTCCAGTTCCTCTCCCTTTGGGGCTGGGGCACCGAAAAGGGTACGACCGGTCAACCGCAAATCTTCCCGCTGAGCATACAAGTCCTTGGGGAGAAGGAAGTATTCCTGCTCGGCGCCAACTGAAGCGGTGACTCGTTGTGTCTGATTGTCCCCGAAGAGCCGCAGAATACGGATAGCCTCTCTGGATACCTCATCCATAGAACGGAGTAGGGGGGTCTTTTTGTCCAGTGCTTCGCCGGTGTAGGAGAAGAAGCAGGTGGGGATGTACAAGCTGTTGTCTTTTACAAAAGCAAATGCGGTGGGATCCCATGCGGTATAGCCGCGGGCTTCGAAAGTTGCCCGAAGACCGCCTGAGGGAAAGGAACTGGCGTCGGATTCGCCCCGAACCAACTCTTTACCTGAGAATTCCATAATAATCTTGCCATCACCGGAGGGAGAGATGAAAGAATCGTGCTTCTCAGCGGTAATTCCGGTCATGGGCTGGAACCAGTGGGTGTAATGCGTAGCGCCTTTTTCGGTTGCCCAAATCTTCATGCCTTCGGCAATCTCATTTGCGACGTCAAGAGGAAGGGAAGAACCGGTCTGGATGCATTTCTTCCATGCACCGTAAACATCCGGAGCCAACCGCTGTTTCATGGTAGCTTCGTTAAAAACATCACTGCCAAATATCTCGGGAACATTCAAATAGGGACTCATAGTGGCGATTCCTTTCAATGATTGGGGAGTTTTGCATACAAGTGTTAAAATATATTCTTATCCATTGGAATTTTATGCGATAGGAAAGTAAAATGCAAGTGTGAAAATGAATAAAATTATTGCGGCAAATTCAAATTATTTGGTCAATGACAACAAAAAAATGAAAAGCGGCTATCAAAATGAATTTTTGGTGGTATTTGACTTGCATTTTTGAGGCATTTTGCGTATAATAAGCCTATAATTTGTGTGAAAGGATGATGGAAGTGGCTACCTATGCTTGCAGAAGCAGAGAAGAACTTCGTATTGAAGCAAAGAAAATGATCTCCCGTTACGGCGAACTGCTGCAGGAGAATTTGAAGCTGGATATGTCCCGAGGCAAACCCAGCACTCTTCAGCTTGACCTTGTCAGCGATATGCTGAACGTTCTCAACGAGGCTGAAGATTGCAAGGTAAATGGTGCCGACAGCCGGAATTACGGCGAGCTGGCAGGCTTGCCTTGTGCCAGAGAGTATTGGGCAGATGTTTTGGGTTGTAAGGCCTCCCAGACTTTTGTTGGTGGCAATGCCAGTTTGAGCCTGATGCATGACCTGATTGCCCGTGCCTATACCCATGGATTGAAGGATAGCCCCCGTCCCTGGTGCCGTGAGGAGCGTGTCAAGTTCCTTTGCCCCTCTCCCGGTTATGACCGCCATTTCCGTATTACTGAGCATTTCGGTTTTGAGTTGATTACCGTTCCGATGCATCCCGAAGGTCCGGATATGGATGTGATTGAAGAACTGGTGAAGGATCCTGCCGTTAAGGGCGTGTGGTGTGTTCCTAAGTATTCCAACCCTCAGGGCTATACCTATTCCGATGAAACCATCGATCGTTTTGCTAACCTCAAGCCTGCGGCTCCTGACTTTGTTATCATGTGGGACAATGCTTACTGCGTCCATGAATTTGACGGAGAGTTCGAGCCATTCCGGGATATTATCTCGCTGTGTGCTGAAGCTGGCAGACCTAATATGGTTTATGAATTTGCCTCTACTTCCAAGATTACTTTCCCGGGTGCCGGTATGTCTGTTATGGCATCCTCTGAGGAAAACATTGCGTACAATTTGAAGCTGATTTCCGTTCAGACCATCTCTTATGATAAGGTTAATCAGTTGCGCCACGTCCGCTATTTGAAGGATAAGGCACATACGCTGGAACTGATGAAAAAGCATGCTGAAATCCTCGGACCTAAGTTTGACATGGTTCTGAAAATGCTCCGCTCCGAACTGACCAATAAGGGAATTGCTCACTGGCATCACCCCAAGGGTGGCTATTTTGTCTGTGTTGCGGCGATGCCCGGTACAGCTAAGCGGACGCTGGAACTGTGCAGCAAAGCCGGAGTTGTAATGACTGAGGCAGGCGCAACCTATCCTTACGGTCATGACCCCCACGACTCCATGATCCGCATTGCTCCCAGTCTGCCTCCCATTGAGGAATTGGAGAAGGCTATGAAGGTGTTCTGTACCTGCCTGAAGATTGCGGCTCTGGAAAAGTACCTGGGGCTGGAAATCATTGAGTGATAATATGCCTGAGCGGTGGAATCTCTGCGGTTCCACCGCTTTACATTTTCATAGATTTCGGTTATCATATAAAGAAAAAGGAGTGATTATGTTATGACACAAATGCACAAACTGTACTACGAAAAACGGGCTAATATTCTGATTAAGAACCTGAAAAGCCGCCATTTTGATGCCTATTATTGCCCCACAAAGGAAGATGCGCTGAAAAAGGCATTGGAGTTGATACCGGAAGAAAGCACTGTTGGCTGGGGTGGTGTCATGTCTGCCCATCAGATTGGCTTGGTAGAAGCCCTGCATCAGGGAAATTATCACCCCATTGACCGTGACCGTCTTACGACACCGGAAGAAAAACTTCAGGCGGCGAAGGATTCGATGTTTGCGGATGTATTTCTTACCGGTGCCAACGCATTGAGTTTAGACGGAGAGATGGTAAATATCGATGGCACCGGGAACCGGGTAGCTGCCATTGTGTATGGACCGAAAGAGGTTCTGGTGATTGCCGGAATGAACAAGGTTTCCGATACTCTGGAGGATGCCATTACCCGTGCCAGAACTGTTGCAGCTCCCCTGAACCAGCAGAGATTTGGTCTGAATAATCCCTGCACTGCCACCGGAACTTGTGCTGACTGCAAGAGTGAAACCTGCATTTGCAATCAAATTCTTATTACCCGTCATTGCCGACCGGTGGGAAGAATCAAATTCATTTTGGTTGGCGAGGATTTGGGGCTCTAAATAACAGGTGAAATACTTATGGATGTTCAAGAATTAAAATTGAAACTGGATCAAGCGAATTACATCTATGATGATACGCTGATTACTATTCTCTATGTCGCATTGAAGCTGGGACGTCCTCTGCTCATCGAAGGTGCTGCCGGTGTTGGAAAGACCGAAATCGCAAAGGTTATGGCATCGGCACTGGATCGGGAGTTGGTTCGCCTGCAATGCTATGAAGGTTTGGATGAAAGCAAGGCACTGTATGAATGGAACTACCAGAAGCAGCTTCTTGCCATTCAGGTGAACCGGGAGACCGCTGACAAAGATTCTTTGACAGACTCGCTGTTTCGGGATGAGTATCTGCTTGAGCGCCCCTTGCTCAAATCTATCCGGTCAGAAAAGCCAGTGGTGCTTCTGATTGATGAGATCGATAAAGCGGATGAAGAATTCGAGGCATTTCTTTTGGAACTTTTGTCTGATATGCAGGTTTCGATCCCGGAAATCGGTACTGTTAAGGCAACATCCGTTCCTTTTGTAGTTTTGACTTCCAACCGTGCCAGACCTTTGTCTGAGGCACTTCGCAGACGCTGTGCCTATTTGTACATCGAGTACCCGGATATGGAGAAGGAACTGGCGATCCTCAGAGCGAAGCTCCCTCATGTAGATGACCGCCTTTGTGCTCAGGTTGCACTGGCAGTACAAAAGCTGCGCAGTAACGAAGCGATATTAAAGAAGCCCTCGATTGCAGAAACCTTGGATTGGGCGGCGGCTTTGGATGCACTGGGAGTTCGGGAGTTGACACCGGACGTACTGCGTCAAACTGCAGGATTCATTCTGAAGAACAGCGAAGATATTGCAGCTATGGATACGGATGAAGGCGGATCTTGCGGATGCACTCACTGTGGAGGGCATCACCATGGATGACCCCCAGGTCTATCTGGAAAAAATCACAGTGTTTACCCGACTGCTCCGACAAAATGGTGTCGGGGCAACCCATAGGGAAACGGAGGATGCCTGCAAGTTGCTTATGGAACTGGGTATGGAAAACCGTGAGCAGGTTAAGTTGGCTTTGCGGACGGTTTATGCCAAATCCAGAGAAGAGCAGTTGATTTTTGACAGAGTGTTTGATGGCTTTTTCATCAGCGAGGAAGCTATGCGTGCCCAAGCCAAAGAGCAGGCACAAAAGGAAGCACGGATGGATGCGGCGATGCGGGAGTCTTTTGATGCCCTTCAAATGAACGGTCAGCCGCTTCCTTTAAGCGATGACCAAAGAACTGCGTACGCATCCATGCCTGCAGAAGAAAGAAAGCGCCTGATGAATTTTCTGGAGCGATATAAAGCCAGCGCAGAGCGAAGTCCGGAGCTGTATGGCAACTTTATTCACTCGGTATTTGCGAAAGCGCTACTGGAGCAGCAGATGCGCATGGAGGATTCAGCTATCAGTGCTGCCGCGGCTGATCCTGAGATTGGACTGATGTTTCGGGATATTTCGGATTTTCGGGATGAAGAAATACCAAAAGCCATTTCATTTATTCAAACTGTTGCTCAGCAGATCAATGCGGAATTGTCTGCCAGAAAGAAAAAAGCAGGGCATAGCAGTGTATTGGATTTTCGCAAAACCATCCGAAAGGGATTGGAAACCGGGGGCAGCTTTTACCGTCTGAAATATAAGAAAAAGCCCAGCCGCCGCCGTCGCATGGTGCTGCTGTGCGATGTATCCGGTTCCATGATTCAGTTTTCTGAGTTTGCGCTTCGTTTTATCCAAAGCCTTGATCAGGCATCTGATAATGCCAGGACATATCTGTTTTCGGAGCAGATCGTGGAGAGTGACCCCTTTAGCCTGCGGAATATGGATTTATTTCGGGAGTATGTCGACCGTACTGGAATTTACGGAAAGGGTACTAATCTAGGGCACGCACTGGAATATCTCTGCGCCCAAAGACCTGCCGTACTCAATGATGCCACTACGTTGATTATATTGTCAGATGCCAAGACGGTGGAGCAGGGGAGAGCATTGACGGCATTACTGAAGGCAAAACAGCTCTGTGGCAATGTAATCTGGCTCAATCCGATACCGGAAAACCGATGGCAATACTTGAAAAGTACCCAGCTCATGGCATCTGCCTGCACTATGATTTCCTGCAATACTTTGAATGCTCTTGCGGAGGCTTGTCGGAGACTTATGAAAAAAGGCGCGTAAGGTGTCTGATTTAGCGAAGACATTCCAGAAGCCGGAGGCACTATTGGGAATGTTGCATTAATCTGAATTGTGTATAGAAATTTCAAAAATAAAAGAAAGGGGCTGTAAAAAAAGTCCCACAAAAAGCAGGCTGTGCCGAAAGGTACAGCCTGCAAAATATTTATAGAAAAACGGCTGGTTCAGTGGAAGAACCAGCCGTTTGGTGTTATAATTTAACTGCAATGAAAAACCAA
>JAFULI010000016.1 GCA_017473455.1 Oscillospiraceae bacterium | reverse complement strand
CAAAGAGACTATATGGAGGAAAAGCTGGCAGATCGTCAGAGTGAACTGCTGCGGAAGGGATATCGTCCCAAATTTCTAGCCGTGGATGAATTCGCAATTCACAAGGGGCACCGCTATGCCACCTGTGTTATGGATTTGGAAACCGGCGAAGTATTGTGGGTTGGATCTGGTCGTTCTATGGAGGATTTTGAATACTTTTTCAAAGAAACGGATCCTGAGCAGCTATCTGATGTTCAGGCAGTCGCAATGGATATGAATGCTTCCTACAACCGCCTTGTCGAAAAACATATGCCGAAGGCTACCATTGTTTATGATCGGTATCATATGCAAGCCCAGTATGGAAAGGATGTACTGGGTGTTGTTAGGCTATCAGAAGCACGGAAGCATAAAGAAGCAGCAAAGCAGCTTCAAAGTGAGGATAAACAAGAGGATAGATCAGCTCGACTTCACAGAAAGCAACAAATCAAATCAGAACAGGCAAACTATGCCAAGTTAAAGAAGCTACGGTGGACATTGCTCCGGAACGGTTCTCAGCTTTCTGATACAGGACAGGACTACTTGAATAATATTCTTCAGGAGCATGCTGAACTTGCGGTATGCTATGCAATGAAGGAAGAAATGATCCGACTGTTTGAATTGCGTGATCCTCAGGAAGCTGAACGTGGATGGGTCGAATGGTTTGCGGCAGCAAAGGCCAGTGGCATAGAGCCTCTGGTCAGATTTGCCACGCTTAAAGAAAAGCGCTTATCGGGATTGACTGCTCATGCAGCATTCCCGATAAGCACTGGTAAACTTGAGGGCTTTAATAACAAAATCAAAGTTGCCAAGCGAGTGGGCTACGGATATCGAGATGAGAGCTATTTCTTTACCCTAATTCGCTTCCTCTCCCTACCTGCTGTAAAATCAGCTTCCTACAACTTTCCGTGATGAGCCAAAATTCTTGTATTTTTCTGATTGCCCTCTCAGTCACGCCTTACGGCGTGCCAGCTCTCCCAAAGGGAGAGCCAAGTCGCCTGTGTTGTAAGTTAAACAACAATATATCGCTTCGGGTGGAATTGGCTTTTTGCCAAATTTACAAAATCTTTACACCCCTTTCTTGACAAAGGGCAGGGGATTTTTTTATAATTTAAGATGAATTTATTATGGCGAATTTTGACCTTAGGAAGAGATATACATATGATCACAAAACCTGTTTACCGTGCCGGTATTGATATCGGCTCTACTACTGTTAAGCTGGTGGTGCTCAGCGATGAGGGAGAAATCCTTTTCGGTGCGTATCGCCGGCATATGGCGCACACCCAGCAGACCCTTGCCCAGCTTCTGCAAGAAGCAAAGGACATCCTTGGGGACTGTTCCCTTCGGCTGTCCATTACCGGCTCCGGCTCTATCAATCTGGGCAAGGCACTGGGTATCGGCTTCGTGCAGGAGGTGGTGGCGGTTGCCAGCGCTTTGCAGTTTGTCGCCCCCCAGACGGATGTCGCCATTGAGCTGGGCGGCGAGGATGCCAAAATCATCTACTTCCGGGGTGGTCTGGAAGAACGGATGAACGGTGTCTGCGCCGGCGGCACCGGCTCTTTCATTGACCAGATGGCATCCCTGCTCCAAACCGATGCCACGGGTTTGAATGAGGAAGCCGCCAATTATCAGGTCATCTATCCCATCGCCGCCCGTTGCGGCGTGTTTGCCAAAACCGACATTCAGCCCCTGATTAACGAGGGTGCGACCAAAGCCGACCTTGCCGCCTCTATTTTTCAGGCAGTGGTCAACCAGACCATTTCCGGACTTGCCTGCGGCAAGCCCATCCGTGGCTGTGTCGCTTTTCTGGGTGGGCCTCTGCATTTCCTTCCGGAGCTGAAAAAGGCATTTATCCGCACCCTGAAGCTGACACCGGAAACCACCGTCGATCCGGACAATTCCCACCTCTTCGCCGCCATGGGTGCGGCTTTGGAAACCAAAACCGAAGAAGCTCTCCCTCTGGACACCCTTCTGACCCGACTGGAAGAAGGGGTGCAGATGAACTTCGAGCTGAAACGGCTGGAGCCTCTGTTTGAAACCCCCGCGGACTACGAGCTGTTCCTCGCCCGTCACCGCAAGGCGGTTGTCCGTCGGGAATCCCTGAAGGACTATCAGGGGGATTGCTTCCTTGGCATTGATGCCGGCTCTACCACCACAAAGGTTGCCCTCATCGGCAGTCAGGGACAGCTTCTGTTTTCCTACTATGCCTCCAATCAGGGTAACCCCATTAAAACCTCCATGGAAGCCATGGCTCAGCTTGCCCGGGATCTGCCGAAGACCGCTGTCATCCGCCGTTCCTGCTCCACCGGCTACGGAGAAGCATTGCTGAAATCCGCTTTCTCTTTGGATGAAGGAGAAGTGGAAACCGTCGCCCACTGCACCGCCGCCGCTTTCTTTGACAAGGATGTGGACTGCGTACTGGATATCGGCGGTCAGGATATGAAATGCATCAAGCTCCGTCAGGGCACGGTGGATACGGTGCTTCTGAATGAAGCCTGCTCCTCCGGCTGCGGCTCTTTTATTGAAAACTTCGCGAACTCTCTGGGGTATTCCGCAGAGGACTTTGCGAAAGAAGCGCTGTTTGCGGAAAACCCCGTGGATTTGGGTACACGGTGTACCGTGTTTATGAATTCCAACGTCAAGCAGGCACAAAAAGAGGGCGCTCCCGTCAGCGATATTTCCGCGGGACTTGCCTACTCCGTCATCAAAAATGCGCTGTACAAGGTCATCAAGCTGGCGGATGCCCGGGAATTGGGCAGACATATCGTGGTGCAGGGCGGTACCTTTTACAATCAAGCGGTGCTTCGTGCTTTCGAACGGATCGCCGGTGTGAAAGCTACCTGCCCGGACATCTCCGGCATTATGGGTGCATTCGGTGCGGCTCTGATTGCCAAAGACCGATATCAGGGGCAGGAAACTTCCATGCTTCCGCTGTCCCAAATTGAAACGCTGGAATACACTACCGCCACCACCCACTGCGGCGGCTGTGTCAACCGTTGTATGCTCACCATCAACAAATTCCCCGGGGGTCGGCGGCACATCACCGGCAACCGCTGTGAAAAGCCCATGGGTGGCGACAATGCCGGCAAAAAGGGCGAAAATATCTACGAGTACAAGCGGCAGCGGATTTTCGACTACCCTGCCCTTGCAGAAGAAAATGCTCCCCGGGGTACCATCGGCATCCCACGGGTGCTGAATATGTATGAGAATTTCCCCTTCTGGGCGACGTTCTTTCGGGAACTGGGCTTCCGTGTGGTACTCTCCCCCTTCTCCACCCGAAAAATCTACGAGTTGGGCATGGAGTCCATCCCTTCGGAAAGCGAATGCTATCCGGCAAAGCTGGCACACGGCCATGTGCAGTGGCTCATCAATCAGGGGATTCAGACCGTGTTCCACCCCTGCGTATTTTATGAGCATCAGGAAATTCACTCCGCGCAAAACCATTTCAACTGCCCCATTGTGGTTTCCTATGCGGAAAACCTGAAAAATAATATCGAAGCGGTGGCGCAGGGCGAGGTGCGTTACATCCGTCCTTTCATGGCATTTACCGATGAAAAGACCGCCGCTGACCGACTGGTCAAGACCTGCGCGGAAGAATGGAACATCCCCGAAACTCAGGTCAGAGCCGCTGTCCGTGCCGCATGGGCTGAGCAGCGTAAGGCGAAGGAGGATATCCGCGCCAAAGGCAGCGAAATGCTGGCAAAGCTGGAAAAAGAGGGCGGCAGGGGCATCGTTCTCACCGGGCGGCCCTATCACGTTGACCCGGAAATCAACCACGGCATTCCGGAGCTGATTGCCTCCTACGGGCTGACGGTGCTGTCCGAGGACAGTATCCCTCTGGAGCAAAGTCCCCACCGTCCCCTGCGGGTGCTGGATCAGTGGGTGTACCATTCCCGACTGTACAATGCCGCGGAGTTTGTCAGCCGTCGGGAGGATTTGGAACTGATTCAGCTCAACTCCTTCGGCTGCGGTCTGGATGCGGTGACCACCGATCAGGTCAGCGACATTCTGGAAAAGAGCAACAAGCTCTACACCGTGCTGAAAATCGACGAGGTGAACAATCTGGGCGCGGTGCGAATCCGTATCCGCAGTTTGCTTGCCGCCATGGAGATGCGCCGCAGGAAGAACATCACCCCCAAGCCTGCCAGCGCCGCCTATCAGCGCTCGGAGTTTACCAAAAAAATGTTCCGTGCCGGCTATACCATTCTGGCACCTCAGATGAGCCCCATCCATTTTGACATCCTGCAGCCGGTATTCCGGCAGTACGGTTTCGGTCTGGATGTTCTGAGCAACGATAACCGCACCGCCATTGACACCGGCTTGAAATTCGTCAACAACGATGCCTGCTTCCCCTCCATCACCGTGGTCGGGCAACTTATGGAAGCGGTACTCTCCGGACGGTACGATACCAACAAGCTGGCAATCATCATGACCCAGACCGGTGGCTGCTGCCGGGCAAGTAACTATGTGGGCTTTATCCGCAGAGCCTTGGACAAGGCAGGTCTGTCCCACATCCCGGTGATTTCCCTGAATGCCAAAGGCATCGAGAAAAACAGCGGCTTCCGTATGCCTCTGGGAATGCTCCTGAAGGCGGTGTACGGCATTGTGTACGGCGATTTGTTTATGCGCTGTCTGTATCGGGTTCGTCCTTATGAGGTCGTCCCCGGCTCTGCCAACGCCCTGCACGAAAAATGGAAAGCCATCGCCATCGACTCTCTGGTGAACAAAAAGAGTCCCCACCGCTACCGCAAGGTCTGCAAGGAAATCGTGGAGGCATTTGATGCCCTGCCCATTCACGAACAACTCCGTAAGCCCCGGGTAGGTGTGGTCGGTGAAATTCTGGTCAAGTATATGCCCCTTGCCAACAACCATCTTGTGGAACTGCTGGAAAAAGAGGGGGCAGAAGCTGTGGTTCCGGATTTGATGGACTTCTTGAATTACAGCGTTTTCAATGCCGAGTACAAGCATGAATTTCTGGGTGCCAAATGGACTTCGGATGCCATCGCCCGGCTGGGCATTTGGGTCATCTATCAGCTTCGTAAGCCTGCTCTGAAAGCATTGGAACAGAGTAAGCGTTTTGAAGCCCCCATGAAAATTCAGCAGGTGGCAGAGCTGGCAAAGCCCTTCCTCTCCATCGGCAATCAGTACGGCGAGGGCTGGTTCCTCACCGGTGAAATGGCGGAGCTTCTGATTACTCACGTTCCCAATATTGTGTGCATTCAGCCCTTTGCGTGTCTTCCCAACCATGTTGTGGGCAAGGGTGTGATTAAAAAGCTGAAAGCCGCCTACCCCCATGCCAATATCGTTGCGGTGGACTATGACCCCGGTGCTTCCGAAGTCAACCAGCTCAACCGCATCAAGCTCATGCTCTCCTCCGCTCAGAAGGCTTTGGAGGCAGAAGAACAAGTCAAGGTATAATCGGGAGGTCTTATGGGAAAGCTAATCGTTTCCGACAACATTCCCTTTTCTTTTGCCGACTGGAAACGGGAGGAGATTACAAGGATTTGGGGAGGCTGTGAATGCATCATGGCGCTCACCGCTGACGGTCGGGTATTGCAAAAAATCACGGATGCAGACCTTGCCGCCCGTACCCAGTCCTGGACACGCATTCGGGAGATTGCCGTCAGCACCTGCATCCCCGGAGTGTGCATCGGTCTGGTGCAGGACGGCACCTGCCTGATTGCCAAACGTCCCGTACGCAAATTTTCCGACCGTTTCGAACAAGTCAACAATGCGGTGAAAAGCTGGCATGACATCCGTCAGGTTGCCGCTTCCGATGCCTTGTTTGCTTTGGACTCCCAAGGCAAGGTACATTATGTAAACCTAAGTGCCGGTTACGATGACTACCGGGCGGTTTCCCAATGGGAGAAGGTTGTCCGACTGGTAGCAGGCAGTCAAAACGCGGTGTTCGGCATCACCGGGGACGGAAGGGTGCTGTGCGCCGGCAGCAACTGCCTGCATGGGCCTCACGGCAATTTGCAGGAAACGCTGCAGGGAATGACCGGTGTCAAAGATTTGTATGCCACCGGTTCAGAGTGTGAAAAGATCACCCTGATTTTCTCCGACGGCAGAATCGCCGCAATCGGCGGAGATGCCATGGACATCACCCCCTGCAGTACGTTCCCCATAACCGCCAGCCATCCGCTGGTGGGCGTACTGCGGGACGATCAAGGCTATCTGCACTTCGATATGTATACCTCCCCTGTTCCCAAGGCATTCCGGAAGTTAGAAAAATATCCCGTCACAGACTTTGCCGCAGGCTTCTGCCAATGCGCTGATCCCTTTGTCCTCGCCCTGACAGACAACCCCACCGGCTTTCTGAGCCGTCTGCTCTGAACAGCAAAACCGCCTCACCAATCCCGGTGAGGCGGTTATTCTATAGGAACAGAGAGTAAGATAAATTGTTGTTAACTTACAACACAGGCGACTTGGCTCTCCCTTTGGGAGAGCTGGCACGCCGTAAGGCGTGACTGAGAGGGCAATCAGAAAAATGTTAGAATTTTTCTGATTTTCAGGAAATGTGTCGTTATCGCCTGCGGCGATGTGATTTTCTTTAAGAAAATCACGATGCCCTCTCCGCCCCCTTCGGGGGCACCTCTCCCATAGGGAGAGGCAAGTGACATATGCGTAATTGACCTTCAAACAACAATTCCCCTGTCTATTGCGGGTAGCCGGGGATGGGGTTGCCGTTTAGGGTGGCGTGGATGAGCTTATCCTCCCGATAGTGGAGCTTCAGCAGGAAGAAGGGGGCATCCTGCCACAGCAGGTCGAGAAAAATCTTGTCCCCCTCCCACTTGGGCAGAGCGTCCAGAAATTCCCGACTGACCCACTGCAGATCCCCTTCGTCACATTCTTTCAGCTCTCCTTCAAAGCCGTCGGCTGTAAACAGATACATATACTCCCCTTCGATGCCATCGCACAAAAAGGTTACCACTCCCCGACATTGCCAGGAGGTCAGGGTCAGACCGGTTTCCTCCTTCGCCTCCCGAAGCAGGCATTCCTCCGGACTTTCCTCTTTCTCAAATTTTCCGCCGATTCCAATCCACTTATCCTTGTTGATATCGTTCTTCTTTTTCACCCGATGGAGCATCAGCACTTCGTTTCCCCGGGTGATATAGCACAAGGTGGTATTGTACATGGTTTACTCCTCTTTCTGTATCAGTTCAATGGCATTATGAATGTTTTTCACCGTCACCTGCGACCGCCCCGTCGCACGTTCCCCATCCAGCGACCAGTCCATATGCTCACCGGCGGTTATCCTGATTTCCGATGCGGAGCAGAAGGTGATGGCTTTGCAGTTGTACTTCTGGGTACGCAGAGCATGGATGCATTCCGACAGCTCCACCAAATCCCGTGGAGCACGGATGAGCAGTACCTCAAATTTTCCGTCCCGAAGGTCTACCCGACTGGGATCCAACGTCAGCACGCCCCCCACGCAGGTGGAATTGCTGATAGCGCCGAATACAAAATCATCCTCAATGACAGACCCATCCTCCAGCTCCAGTCGCAGATGCTCCTTGCGGATCTGGGACAGTTCCTGAATCCCCTCCAACACGTAGGCGGTATGCCCCAGCGCGTTTTTCACCGTCTGGGGAGTGGCATAGCTGGCACGGGTAAACGCACCGAAGGAAGCAACATAGGTAAAATAGCGGTCGCCAAACTGCCCCACGTCATACAGAACCGGTTTTCCCTCCACAATGGCACGGGCACCGGCTTGCAGGTCGGTGGGGAGCTTCAGTCCGGAAGCAAAATCATTGGTTGTTCCGGCAGGCAGGTAGCCCAGAGGCACCCGGACACCGCTGTGCATAACACCGGTGACCACCTCATTGAAAGTTCCGTCACCGCCGCAGCATACAATCAAATCCAAATCACCGGCACGCTCCCGGACAACCTCAGCGGCATCTCCCGGCCCGGCAGTCATATAGGTGGCAACTTCATACCCTGCCCGGTTAAAAACCGCGATGGCATCCGTCAGGTGACGGCCCGCCCGCTTCTGCCCGGCGCAGGGGTTCATAACAAAAAGCATTTTCTTCAAGGTTCTCATCTCCATAGGTAATTATACCCATACCCCGTAGTTTAATCAAGCACTTTCACCCCCGGCTTTTCGATTGTTTACGCAATGTTTACACAGCTTCCCCTTTTATTCTTGACAGTGTGTTTTTGTTAGAGTAAAATAGATAAGATATGCGAAAAGAAAGGAAATGTTATGGCTAAGGTTCAATCCGCTCCCCGTTTGGGGGAGAATAAAATGGGCACCATGCCCATCGGTAAGCTGCTGGTAAACATGGCAACTCCCATGATCATCGCCATGCTGGTGCAGGCGCTGTATAACGTAGTGGACAGCTATTTTGTGTCCCGTATCACCTTCTATGAAGACTGCACCGACACCGTCAAAATTCAGGAAAGTGCCATCGCCGCTATGAGTCTTGCCTTTGCGGTACAGAATATCCTCATCGGCTTTGCCGCAGGTATCGGCGTAGGTGTGAACGCGCTGCTGAGTAAATCTCTGGGCGAAGGCAATCAGGAACGTGCCAACCGCACCGCAGGAAACGGTGCTGTTCTTGCGCTGGCTGCCATGGCAATCGCCCTTGTATTCGGTCTTGTTGGCTCCCGTCCCTACTTCGGCATGATGTCCGATGTGGACATGACCGTGGAAATGGGTACCCGATATATTTCCATCTGCTGCATCTTCTCGCTGGGTGTTTTTATTGAAATTCTGGGAGAGCGGCTGCTGCAGGCCTCCGGTCGTACGGTATACACCCTGATTACTCAGGGAACCGGTGCGGTTTTGAACATCATCCTCGACCCCATGCTGATTTTCGGCATCGGCCCCTTCCCCAAAATGGGCATTGCCGGCGCAGCCGTAGCAACGGTGACCGGTCAGTGGGTTGCGGCATTGCTGGCAATTCTCTTCAATCTGAAGTTCAATCCGGATATTCAGTTTGCTCCCCGTTTTTTCAAACCGAAAAAGGACATCATCCTTCCCATTCTCACCGTGGGTGTGCCTTCCATCATTATGACCAGCATCGGCTCTGTGATGAACATCGGTCTGAACTGGATCCTCAAGGGCTTCTCCCAGTACGGCGAAGTCCCCATCAACATCTTTGGCATCTACTTCAAGCTCCAGAGCTTCTTCTTTATGCCGCTGTTCGGACTGAACAACGCCACCATTTCCATTGTCGCGTACAACTACGGCGCGCAAAAGCCGGAGCGAATCACCAAGGCATTGAAAATTGTCACCGTCAGCGCCCTGAGCTTTATGCTCCTTGGTCTGGGTATCTTTCAGGCTGTCCCTCAGGTGCTGCTGGGCATCTTCGACAAGTCAGAGCTGTTTTTGACTTTGGGCAGCAGCGCTCTGCGTACTATCAGCTTCTGCTTCCCCCTTGCGGCAGTCTGCATCGCCCTGAGTGCCAGCTTTCAGGCACTGGGCAACGGCATCTACTCCTCCATTGTGTCCTTGTGCCGTCAGCTTGTGGTGCTGCTCCCGGCGGCATATCTGCTGAGTCTGACGGGAGAGCTGAGTGCTGTGTGGTGGGCATTCCCCATTGCGGAGCTGATGAGCCTTGCCACCACCTTGTTCTTCTTCCTGAGAATTTACAAGCAGAAAATCAAGCCCTTGCAAAAGTAAATAACAGGCTGTGTTGCGGTTTGCAACACAGCCTTATTTTTATACGACTACGAAGAATTTAATCAGGAACAGAGCGGAGATGGCATAGGTCAGCCAGGACACTTCCTTTGCCTTGCCGCTGAATACCTTAATGACGGTGTAGGCAATCAGTCCCAGACCGATGCCGTGTCCGATAGAGCCGGAGATGGGCATGGCAATGAGCATCAGGCACACGGGAACCATCTGATCCATATCCTCGAAGTTCACGTTCTTCAGTCCCTGCAGCATCAGCACACCGACGTAAATTAGGGCGGCAGAAGTCGCTGCGGCAGGAATGATGGCAGCAATGGGAGCCAGGAAAATGCAGGCAAGGAACAGCACACCGCACACCAGAGCCGTCAGTCCGGTACGTCCGCCTGCTTCCACACCGGCAGCGGATTCCACAAAGGTGGTAACCGTGGAAGTACCGGTGCAGGCACCCGTAACCGTGGCGATGGCATCGGACAGAAGGGCTTCCCGCATTTTGGGCATATTGCCTTTCTCGTCCACCATGCCGGCACGGGAGGCAGTACCGACCAAAGTGCCGATGGTATCAAACATATCGATGATGCAGAAGGTAATCACCAGCGTAATGACCGTAAACCAGCCGATATCCAAAAGTCCCTTGAAGTTGAACTTGAACAGCGTGGTTTCTGCCATGTCACGGAAGGGAGGCAGGAAGGAGGCACTTGCCAGAGAAGCAAAAGGATTGACCTTCAGGAAAACAAAAGAGCCTGCCCAGTAAATCACAGAAGCCCCCAGCATACCAAACAGCACAGCGCCCTTGACACCACGCTTGGCAAGCGCCACGATCAGGAACAGACCGACAAACATGGTCACCACCGTCAGCACCATAGCGCCGTAGCTGGCACCGGCAGCTTCCATCTGGTCTTTCAGAGTGGAGGGGCTCAGCGCGGCGAAGAACGCCCCCATAACGGTGAAGGACTTGCTGCCGTCGGCATTGTAAACCGCCGCATTGGAGCCGAAGCCGATATTCATCAGCATCAAGCCAATGGCAGGGGAAATACCCAGACGGATGCCCAGAGGGATGGACTCCACAATCTTCTCCCGGACATTGAACACGGAAAGCAGGATGAACACAAAGCCCTCAATAAGAATCACAATCAGAGCCGCCTGGAAGGAAGCCACATAGCTCATGCCGGTGACAGCAACAATATTGCCCACCACCACGGCAAAGAAATTGTTCAGACCCATGCCCGGAGCCAGACAGAAGGGTTTATTGGCGATAAATGCCATACAGAACATACCCACAGCAGAAGCGATGCAGGTTGCCATAAATACACCGTTCCACAAGGCGCTGCCGGTATCAAAATTGGTCAGCAGGTTGGGGTTCAGAGCGATGATGTACGCCATGGTCATGAAGGTGGTGATACCAGCCATGACCTCGGTCTTGACACTCGAACCGTTTTTGGTCAGCTTGAATACTTTTTCAAACATCTTTCTTGCAGCCTTTCTTTACATTTCCGCCGAAAAATCGGCAACGAGGACTATTGTAGCAAATCTTGCCGAAAGATACAAGTTTTTATTTCCCGATATGCACCGATGGGAAGATAAATTGTTGTTTGAAGTTCAATTACGCATATGTCACTTGCCTCTCCCTATGGGAGAGGTGCCCCCGAAGGGGGCGGAGAGGGCATCGGGGCTGTAAAAAAAGTCCCACAAAAAGCAGGCTGTGCCGAAAGGTACAGCCTGCAAAATATTTATAGAAAAACGGCTGGATCAGTAGAAGAACCAGCCGTTTGGTGTTATAATTTAACTGCTATGCAAAACCAAAACACCGAGGTGTATTATACACCAATCCAGATGAAATTTCCACTGGGTTTTGAAAAAAATATCAAGATAGATGATCCGGTATATACTTTCAGTGAAGTCATGGCACATATCGACCTACAAAAGTATTTCGTTAAGAAAGGAAACGAAATGGGTCGCCCCAGATATGACCGTGAGAAGCTGTTAAAGATTGTACTGTTTG
>JAFULI010000135.1 GCA_017473455.1 Oscillospiraceae bacterium | reverse complement strand
CCGGATACTCAGCAGAGGACATTGCCTACATGGCCGACTGGGCCAATACGTTGCCGAGAAAGATCCTGGGATACCGGACACCGGAAGAGCTGTTTGAAGCGGAGCTGGACCGCATCTATGCCATCTGAGCCGCCGGCCGCGGTTTGTTCCTCCTCCAGTCGGGGCTACGCCCCTCCCTCCGGAGGAACAAAACGCTCCTGCAGGGATCGTTACTTGTCAAAACTATTGCAACTTGCTATTGCAATTCGCCACCTAATAAATATCGGGTAAAATTACAAAAATACGAAAGCAGGTGGTACTATGAAAATATTCCGCAATACGATTTCTATCGCCGTTGTTATCGCAACGCTCATAACCCTCTTGCCTCCCCTATCCCGTAACGCTTCCGCTACCGCGATTGAACACTACGAAAACTATGGCACCATGTATTCACTCTGGATACCGCCAATGTCACCATCAACGGTGTCTGCATGGATTTGTCCGATTATCTTGGGCAGGGATTTGATTACATTGATGGCAAGATATATGTCCCCATGGCGTGTGCGGATCCCATGAATATGGGATGTATCGCCGTTTACAATATTGAGGGAGCATCCGGAACAATTCAAAATGATCCTACTCTCTCCTTCTGGCTGGAAAGCTCCACCTATGCTGAAAAATTCGAATTGGAAAGCTGTGCCATTTGCCCCTCCGATGGTATTCTTTATTTCAACACCAACCGTGCCATTACCAGCTCGGATGCAGATTACGACGCAATTCACTACGTTAGGGATTACGTTTATGACCCCGGTCGAGGCACAACAACTCCCCAACGCTATCGTTGGGAACTCATCTCCAACCAGTTTTCCTCCGTAACAGACGGCGGCTGTATCTGGAACAATGCCTTACACCACGCAGGAGATATTCAGAACGGTACATTTACAGATGTGGAATACGCATTGTCAAAACCGGTTATTCTTCAGCACGATGTCCCGTGGATTGTGGAGTGGAAATCCACCGGCGCATGGACAACCGGCTCTTTGCTGTTCTCAGCCCGTTCTATTAGTCGCACCGAAGGTAACACTTACCTTTTCCGGCGAAAAGACAGTTCTCTCATCGCCCTTGGTGAATTCAGCGGCAACAAGTTCTATAACTACGGTATTACTTTATCCGATTACGGCATTGACGGCACCCAAACCCATGTGTACAGCCTTCGCAACGAATTTGAAACCGACGGCAGCAACATGGTCTATCTTTACGTCGATGGAAAGAAACTCGGTGCCATGAACAATTACCATCTTGCCGGGTCTTCCCAAGGAACTACATCGAACTGGGTTTCCGGAAAGGATTTCACCTTCTCCTATATGGGTACATCCGAACACCCTCTGTCCGAATGTGACATAGAATATGTTCAGGTATGGGGCAACGGCATTTTGGATCAGGTTGATGATGCCAATATTTATCGCTGGGAAAGCCAAAGTTCCGGTTTTAACAGTCTGTCAGACTTTGGCTATACCGAAAACTCTGCCGAACTGCTATCCGGAAGCTACAACTCCGGCAGTTTCAGCGATTGCCAATATCGGCTTTCCGAGCCCGTCACCCTGCTCCATGACCGCCCATGGAGCATCGAATGGCAATCTGAAGGTGCATGGGGCAGCGGTGCGCTGCTGCTTGCCGGCGCCCAGCACAGTAAAACCACCAACTCCCCCATTCTGTATCGCAGACAAAACAGCAGCTTGATTGGCTTCGGAATGTATGACGGAAATCAATTCAACAACAGCGGCATCCAGCTTTCGGATTACGGCATCGATGGAACCGTATCTCATATCTACCGCCTGACCAACCGTGTTGAGAGTGACGGAAGCAATATGGTCTATCTCTGCGTCGATGGCAATGAAATCGGAGCTATGGATAACTATTTCATTGGCGGCTCTGCTCAGGGCACCAAAACTGACCGGTTGAACGGGCAGGATTTGGTCTTTTCCTACATAGGAACCTATCAGCAGCCGGTCAGCGACTGCTTCATGGCATATTTGCAGACTTGGGAGGACGGTATTCCGTCCGAGGATACACCAAACCATTATCTGTGGGAAACCCAAAACAACCGTTTGACCGGAATCTCTTCCGCTCCCTACACCCTCAACGAAGCCGGGATACTTTCCGGTGAGATTATCGGTGAAAGCTATAGCGGTTCCTCCTTCGTTCTGGATAAGCAGATTGTTCTGCTGCATAACAGACCCTGGAGTATTGAATGGAAATCTGATGGCACATGGAAGGATAGTGCCAACGGCACGCTGCTTCTGTCCTCCTCCAAGAACGGTGTCACTGCGGATATGATGTATTTATACCGCAGAGGGCCAGCGAAATCATCGCTTTTGGTAAACGCCTAAACAATAAGCACCATAATTACGGTGTCAAATTGTCCGATCACGGTATTGACGGCACCGCTTCCCACGTCTATCGGTTGGAAAACCAAATCAACAGCAACGGCACCAATATGGCATATCTCTATGTTGACGATGTTCTAATCGGACCTATGGACAATTATTACATCGGCGGCGTAGCCCAAGGCACAACCTCTGACTGGATCAGCGGCAAGGATTTTGTATTCTCCTATCTGGGAACTGACGATTTTACCATCGGAAATTGCAATTTGAGCTACCTGCAGATTAACGAAGGTGAAATGCCCACCGGCACCGTCCAATTCCTCGACTGGGATGGTACAGTAATCACCTCCGAGGTCTACCAATACGACGAAACGGTCACTGCACCTACCTCCCCAGTCCGTCAGGCGGATAACACCTACACTTACACCTTCACCGGATGGGATAAGCCCATTACCGATTGCACAGGCGATGCTGTTTACAAAGCGGTATACACACCGACTTATATCGATTACCTTGTTGAATTCCGGGATTGGGACGGCGCTGTAATTTTGCAGGAAACATATCACTACGGCGATATCATTTCTCCTCCGGATGAACCTACACGGGAAGATGATGAAAATTACACTTACAGCTATGCCGGATGGACTCCTGAGGTCACCGTTTGTTCCGGTAATGCGGTATATACAGCCGTGTATACCCAGACGGACAAACCCAAACCTGAAATTGTAGCAAAAACTTTCAGCCTGTCCTTCGAGGATGAGGTCTTGATCAATGTCTACTTCACACTCAACAATCAGGGAAACATTCAAACATCGAATATGGGACTACTCACCTGGACAACCCCTCAGGAAAGCGGAACGATTGAAGATGCCGAAACCACGATACCCGGTGCTGTTGTTCATAGTGCCAGCGGCTACTTCTGCGTTTCCACCACCGGAATTCCTGCCAAAAAGATGGGCGATATGGTATACTTCAAGATTTACGTCCAATGTGAAGACGGCAGTTATGAATACAGCAAGCTATACAGCTACAGTCCCAAGAACTACGCCTATAATATCCTCAACGGCAATTACAGCACTTCGCTGAAGACTCTGGTTGTTTCGATGCTGAATTACGGAGCGCAGGCTCAGGTGTACTTTGACTACAAGCCCTATGACCTTATGAACGCAGATCTGACTGCTGAGCAGCAGGCTCTGGTAGCAGATTACGATCGTTCCATGGTACAAAGCTTGACCTTTGCAGACAGCAGCAAAGTTGGAGTATTCGCCAATAACGGTGGCTGCCTCAAGCGCACCCCCTCTGTATCCTTTGACGGTGCATTCGCACTAAACTTCTACATGTCACCGGCATACCCCGTAGACGGAAACATGATTATGTACTGCTGGGATGCTGACACTTACTTCACCTGTGAAGAACTAACCCCGGAGAATGCCACTGCCATTACAACCACCCCAGATGGGGACTACTATCTGGGTGCCATTAAAGACATCGCCGCGAAAAATCTGGACAAGCCATTCTACGTTGCCGTAGTCTACACGTCTGATGGGATTCGCTACTGTTCCGGTGTGGTCACCTACTCCATCGGAATGTACTGTGTGAGTCAGGCTTCTCAAAACAGTGCTATGTCCCCCTTTGCCCAAGCTACCACAGTTTACGGCTACTATGCCAAAGAATACTTCTACAACTAACGAAAGAACCACGACCGTTCAAACCGGTCGTGGTTCTTTCGTTTTTGGGGGTTATTCTCCTCTTTGAGAACTGATTACTTTGCCCATATTCCACAAAGAAGCAACAGAACGCTCAGCATTGCACTTCTCTTCTTCTGTTTCATATTCCAGATACACCGTGTGCGTACCGCAGGAAGTGCATTCCACCTGCACATTCCAACCACCCTCGTGTACCAACATTCCATCCCCGCGGCAAACAGGGCATTCTTCCAATTCGATGAGATTATCGTTTTGCATTATTTACACTCCTATCTAAAAATGTTACCTTGTCCGTCATACAGCTCCAGTCTGCGGCACTTAGAAAAGTCTGGCTGATACTGGGGTAAATATCGGGAAATTGCTCCGCAGAGCTGTGCAGGGTTTAACGTAGGATTCTGGCAGCAAACAACAGCCTCCAGCTCTATGGTATGATCATCAGCCTTGTATGCCTGAATGGAACGAATCATCGGTATAATATCCTGCTCCACTACACCGTTTTTCCCCTTTTTTTGTACATTAAGGGAAGCGGAAGCAAACAATTTCATAATTGCTGCCAATGCCCCCTCCGGTACCCCGGCATCATATTCCAATGCCACAATACATTTCAGAAGGGACAACTCCTTCAGCTTACGACCGTCTTCATAGACTTCCAAAACCCGAACACCGGATACCAATGCAGCATTCAATCGCTCTTTGATTTCCTCGCGGGAAACGGCTTGTCCATCCAAATCGAAGTCGAGAAGCTCACAACGGCTTTCTACGCCAACCGACAGCGGCAGCGCAATCGAGACAGAGGGTCTGGGATTAAACCCCTGCGTATGGGTGAGTTGAAGCCCACTACGCTTAAAACTTCGCTGAAACAAGCGCATCAGATCCAGATGAGAAATCCAGATTGCATTGCCGGTTTTTTCGAATAACAATCTAGGCATCGCAAGGCACCTCCTTCAGCAACTGATTGGCACCGCAACCGGCGCAGCCATGGCGGCAATCCGGGGTAATCTGCGCTTCATAAGCTCGCTGACGCTCCCGGAGCAAAAATGCCTTACTGCAGCCCACATCGATGTGATCCCAAGGCAGCCTTTCATCCTCATCAAAGCCCCGAACCGTATAATAATCCGGATCAATGCCACAAGTCTTGAATGCATCCAGCCAAAGATCGTAACGGAAATACTCGTCCCAACCATCCAACCTGGCACCATGCAAGGTTGCCTCCTCAATAACTGCGCACAAACGGCGGTCACCACGAGCCATCACGGCCTCCAAACGGCTTAAGTCCGGAGTATGATAGTTATATTCTATGGACTTAGAATAAAAATGATCCTTAAGGAGTTTGCATCTGCGAAGATATTCTGCCGGTTCAATTTGCTTCTCCCACTGAAACGGGGTATGCGGCTTAGGAACAAAGTATGCTGTTGCCACATGAACACGCAATCCACGCTTCTTATTGACGGCATTTGCCTGCCATGTCTTGATTACCTTGTATACAAGCTCCGCAATCCCCAGAACATCCTCGTCGGTTTCCGTAGGCAAGCCCAACATAAAATATAATTTCACATTATTCCAACCACCGGAAAATGCGTTGGCGCAGGTCGTAAGGATTTCTTCTTCTGTAAGGTTCTTATTGATTACATCCCGGAGCCGCTGCGTACCTGCCTCAGGTGCAAAAGTCAAACCGCTTTTACGAAGAGTTTGTAACCGTTGCATCAGCTCACGGGAGAAATTGTCTGCACGCAGTGATGGAACCGAAAGATTGATTTTATTGCCGACACAGTAAGGTATCAGGGTATCCGTCAGCTCCTTGAGTTCCCGATAATCAGAAGTAGACAAACTAGAGAGCGTAATTTCATTGTTTCCGGAATCCTCCAGAGTCTCCACCGCCTGACGATAGAGCACATCCGCACTCTTTCTGCGAACCGGGCGGCAGGAGAAACCTGCCTGACAAAAACGGCATCCTCGGACACAGCCCCGAAATACTTCAAGATTTGCGCGGTCATGAACGATTTCAGTAGACGGGACAATCATTTGGGTTGGCCAGAAAGCGTGATCCAAATCTTCAACAATCCGCTTTGTAATCACCGCAGGCGTTCCCTCCCGAACCGTAACTGCCTTTAGCTTGCCTTCCCCGTCATACTCATGGCTGTGAAACGAAGGAACATAAACGCCGGAGATTTTGGACACCTCCAGCAAAAATTCATCCTTACTCCAATTTTCCGTTTTCGCACGGTCGTACAGCGCAATAATTTCGGGAGTAATCTCTTCCCCTTCTCCCAGCGCAAAAAAGTCCACAAAATCAGCCAACGGCTCCGGATTGAACGCACAAACGCCACCGGCAAACACCATATTTTTCAGTCCCTGCCGCTGATTGCTGTGCAGAGGAACACCACTCAGACGAAGCATATTTACAATATTGGAATAGCACATCTCATACCCAATAGTAAACGCAATCATGTCAAAATTCTTCACAGGATCCTGGCTTTCCAATGCCCATAGCGGTATATGCTCACGGCGCATCGCCTCTTCCATGTCCCCCCAGGGGGCAAAGACACGTTCACACCATACACCTTCCATATTGTTCATTACTCCGTAGAGTATCCGCATACCCACATTGGACATACCAATCTCATAGGTATCCGGAAAACAAAAGGCAATCCTGACCCGAACATCTTTCGGATCTTTTTTTATTTCATTGTATTCTCCCCCCGTATATCGTGCCGGTTTTTGAACCGTGGGGAGAAGCCGCTGTAGTAACTCTGTCATATTGATTCCTCATTAATTTTTATTCAATGATGTTATTATAACGAAGATGCCCCCGCATTGCAAGGAGTTTTTCCCCGTGTGCCTTCAGAACCAGTAAAACTGCAGCAAGTAACGGCAAGCCCCCAACCCCAAGAATTACCGTACCATAGATACCGACCAAAATCAGCAGTATACTAACACCAGACTCCACCCTGCGGCAAGTTCTCTCAGTTACCCCCATAAGCAGAAAGGAACATCGCAGTAACCGTCCGCCGTCAAGAGGATATATTGGCAGCAGGTTATAAAGGGACTGTAATGCTCCACAAATCGCCAATCGCGGAAAAATCCGAACAAAAACCAAAAGTACCAGTCCGGATAATGGGCCAGCCAGAATGCATAGGATTTCCTGAACCGTGCTAAGATGCGCTGCATTCAAATAAGCCCCGAAAATGCTCAATCTAAAGCCACTCAGTTTTCCTCCACAACACCGAACAGCCAAGGAATGCCCTAATTCATGGACAACTGCCGCAACACCCCCGGCTATCAGCCAACGCAAGGGGCACAGCAACACAAGAAGTGCCAGATAAACAGCCGTACTGCCACTAACAATTTCACGCCTGAGCATCTGCAGCTATCACCTCACGGCAAAATACCGCAATAGCATCCGAAATACTACTCCCCTGCTTCAACTCAGTTACAAAACACTCTGCAGCAGCCGTGGTAACGTCTGCCTTGCCCGGTATCAGAAATTCACGAATTTCCTGACGTGCCCGAGGATGCATATGTGCCCCAATCAGTACAGACATAAAAAGCGCAAACGGCAGCAATATTCCCCATGGTTTTTTCTTCTTATTATTTCGTCTTGTCATACGCACACCGTTCATCTCATAATCAATACGATATCCCATCCTATCACCTCAAACAATCATACGCATAACAAATTATCCGCATGACTAACCGGCTACCCAATCGCAAATCCGATCAGGTAGCCGGCGAAGATCATATACAACTTTTCAGCCAGGAAATCATAGCCTCTCTGCCTTCTTCAGTCATAGGAAAGGTATTTTCTCCTTCCATGACGCTTTTTTCATAGCAGTAAAGGCCATGCCAATATTCAACTCGGATCCTGCTGATTTCCATGTCGACTTCCTTCGGTGTTTTCTTCTGCACTTCCGGAACAACACGAAATCGGAACAACCCAACAGAACCGGTAAAAATATTATTCATAGCAAACGTATGAAGGGTCGGGATAAACAATTCTTCCATTTAAGCCTCCAACAGGGCTTCCATTTCATCCAGCAACTCACCAAAGAGAGCCAATGCCTGATTTACAGGCTCAGGGCCAGTCATATCAACACCAGCACCCTTAAGGAGTTCAATGGGGCTCTTAGAGCAACCACCGGACAGAAACTCCAGATAATCATGGACGGCAGGTTCGCCCTCCTTCAAAATTCTTCTGGAAAGAGCAATTGCTGCACTAAAACCGGTTGCATACTGGAACACATAATAATTGAAATAGAAATGCGGAATTCTCGCCCACTCCATAGCAATGTGCTCATCAAGAACCATCTCTTCTCCGAAATACTCTGCATTCAAGCGGCTATATTCGCTGCACAGCACCTCCGCAGTCAAAGTCTTTCCTTCAGAAACCAGCTTGCCCATCAGCATTTCAAATTCGGCAAACATCGTCTGACGGTATACTGTCCCCTTAAACTGCTCGAGAAAATGATTCAAAAGATACATACGCTCCTGGCGGTCAGTAGTCTTACTCAGCAAATACTGCATTAGCAAAGCCTCATTGCAGGTAGATGCCACTTCTGCCACAAAAATTACATAGCCTGCATCAACAGGGTTCTGTGTTTGATTAGAAAGATAGGAATGGAGTGCGTGCCCCATTTCATGCGCCAGCGTGAACTGACTGTCCAAAGTGCCGGTATAGTTCAGCATGACATAAGGATGCACCGCGACACCGCAGGAATAAGCGCCGGCTCGCTTGCCTTCATTCTCGTAAATATCAATCCAGCGGCTGTCAAAACCTTCTTTCAGGATCGTACGATACGCATCACCCAAAGGTGCCAATGCGTGGTATACCGTTTCTTTTGCCGAAGCAAAGGGAATCTTTTTGTCAACACCTTGAACCAATTGGGTGTACACATCGTAAAAATGCAGTTCATCCACACCTAACATCCGTTTACGAAGACGAACATAACGGTGCATTTTATCCATATTCTGATGCACCGCATCAATCAGATTATAGTACACGGATACGGGAACGTTGTTCAAATCCAGAGAAGCCTCCAGCGCAGAGCCGTACTTTCTGGCATCGGCAAAAAACTGAAGCTGCTTCATCTGTGCATTGATGACAGCGGCGGCGGTATTCTTAAACCCACCGTAGGTGCGATAAAGGTTTTCGTAGGCACTCTTCCGAAGTACCCGATCCGGGCTTTCCTGATAGGTAATAAAAGTGCTCTGACTCAAAGGCAAAGCTTTTTCCTGAGCATCCACTGCATCCGGAAAAGTCAGATCCGCATTGGAAAAAGCACCAAAAACGTTGCTCGGTGTTTGAGACATCTCCCCTGCTGCCGCAAGAAGCTTTTCTTCCTGAGCGGAAAGAATATGTGCCTTACGGCGACGCAGGTCAGTAATGTACCTGCGATATCGCTCCAGTTCCGGTGTCCCGGCATAGAACTCCTGAAGCCGCTCTTCAGAAATTGCCATAATTTCCGGAGTTTCAAAGCTGCATGCGGCATCCAGTGAAACCGCAATATTCATCAGTCTTCCCACCATCTCCTGATAATGGGCATTACGGGTATCCACGTCAGACTGACGCATTGCATATGCTGCAAGACGCTCCGCAAGGACGTTGGTCTGCTCGCTGTGCTGCAGATAAGCAAACAGCATTTTACCGTCAACGGCAAGCTGCCCGGAATAAGCTGCCAACGCACTTTGGGCAGCTTGCAGCCGCAATAAATCTTCTTCCCACGCATCGTCAGTGGGATACAGATCCTCAATCGCCCAGGTATCTTCTACCGGCACCTCGGAACGCTTGGGAATTCTGTGTTCGTTCTCCATAAAGGTGCCTCCTTTAGCGCTTCTCCTTGCGATCTGCCTCAATAATGCGCTTCATAGCCTCAATACCAACCGTAATCGCACCACTGGTATCCTCGGTCATAGGCATTTCCATGCCAAGCTTTTCACGCTCTTGATTCCAAACAGCATGGAAACAACTACCGCAGCGGACACCCAGAGCTGCTGCAATCACAAACAGTGCGGCAGATTCCATTTCGCTGGCTTTTACACCCAGACGCTTCCACGCTTCCCACTTCTGCTGAAGTTCATAATACACCGGTGATTTTTCAGGACTGTGCTGGCCGTAGAACGAGTCTTTACACTGGACAACACCCACATGGGTACGATACCCCAAGTCCTCACCTGCAGCCTTCAACGCCGCAGTGATCTCAAAGTCAGCTACGGCGGGGAATTCCAACGGAGCATATTCCATGGAAGTGTGCTCAAAGCGAATTGCTCCGTTGGCAACAATCACATCACCGGGAAGGACATCCAAAGCAATACCACCGCAAGTGCCGACCCGAATAAAGGTATCCGCACCAACCTTGCAAAGCTCCTCCATCGCAATCGCAGCAGAGGGACCGCCAATACCGGTAGAGCAAACCGAGACCTTTTCTCCCAGCAAATAACCGGTGTAGATATTATACTCCCGGTTCATGCCGATATGGACAGGGTTGTCAAAACGAGCGGCGATGGACTCACATCTGCCGGGATCGCCGGGAAGGAACACATAGCGACCAACATCACCCTCAACGCAGTGGATATGATACTGTTTTTCTGTAACTTGCATAGTATTCACCTCGTAATTTTTTAGAACAGGCTCACCTGACTGGTATCCGGCAAGGATCCAAAGGCACCCGCTTCTTTCAACATTTGTATGTGGGTCTTCGAGACCTTGGGACAAGCCAACGCTACTTCTTCTATAGAGAGAAAATCCTTTCCTTCTCTCCCCTCCATTAGACTGATTGCTGCGTTTTCGCCCAGACCGGATATAGACACGAAGGGCGGACGAATCTTTCCGTCTTCAATGAGGAATTTCGTCGCATGGCTTTTATAAATATCTATGGGCAGGAATTCCAACCCCCGAAGATAGAATTCATACACCACTTCCAAAGTGGTCAGCAAATCCTGATCCTTGTCAGTGGCATTTTCGTTGTTATCAATGGCTTCTATATTTGCCATGACGGAATCCATGCCATGGGTCATAAGCACTGCATCAAAACCGCCCTTTTGACTTCTGCGATAAAAATATGCTGCATAAAACGCAAGGGGGTGATATACCTTGAACCAAGCGATTCGGAACGCCATCATGACATAAGCCACTGCGTGAGCTTTCGGGAACAGATATTTAATCTTTTTACACGAACTAATATACCAGTCCGGAACGCCCGCAGCAACCATTTCTTCTTCCGCGCCCTCAGGCAGGCCCCTGCCCTTTCGGACAGATTCCATGATTTTGAATGCCCGTTTTTCCGGCATGCCGCAGGAAATCAGGTAAATCATAATATCATCACGACAGCCTATCGTGCCATCTACCGTTGCGGTTTTGGAGGTAATCAAATCCCGGGCATTTCCCAGCCACACGTCAGTGCCGTGGGTATATCCGGAAATTCGCACCAGAAAATCGAACTTCGTAGGCATAGTATCCAACAATACTCCACGGGTAAAACGGGTATTGAATTCGGGCACTGCCACCGCTCCGGTTGGGCCGAGAAGCTTATCATCTTCATAGCCCAGCACCTTGGAAGAAGTAAAGATTGACATAGTATCCTTATCATCCAGAGGAATGGTTTTGGCATCTACACCGGTCATATCCTCCATCATACGGATCATAGTCGGGTCATCATGTCCCAGCATATCCAGCTTGAGGAGGTTTTCTTCCATGGAGTGATATTCGAAGTGGGTAGTAATCTGATCGGATTTCGGATCGTCCGCAGGATGCTGCACCGGACAAAAATCCCAGATTTCATTTTCCTGAGGAATAACAACCAGACCGCCCGGATGCTGACCGGTTGTCCTCCGAACGCCGACGCAACCGGCAGCCAGCCGCCCCATTTCTGTAGTGGATGCGGTTTTCCCATGCTCCTCCATATACTTCTTTACGTAACCGAATGCCGTTTTTTCAGCAACGGTGCCAATGGTTCCGGCACGGAATACATGGGATTTTCCGAACATTTCAGTACAGTAAGCGTGAGCTCTCGCCTGATACTCACCCGAGAAGTTCAGGTCAATATCCGGCACCTTGTCACCACCGAAACCAAGGAAGGTTTCAAAAGGAATGTTGAAACCATCTTTCTCCATACGGGCACCACACATGGGACAAAGTGCATCCGGAAGGTCAGCCCCGCAATTAAACTCTTTCGGAACATCCAGAATGGTATGTTTACACTCAGGATTGGGACAGCGGTAATGCGGCGGGAAGGAGTTAACCTCTGTGATACCGGAAAGATACGCAACAATGGACGAACCAACCGATCCACGGGAACCAACCAGATAGCCGTTTTCAAGAGAGTTCTGTACCAGTTTCTGTGCTGACATGTAAATCACATCATAGTGGCAGGTAATAATGTCATTTAGCTCCGTTTCCACACGCTTAACAAAGGACTCCGGAGGATGATCGCCATAGAGCCGATGGAATTTTCCATATACCAGTGCCTTCAGATCCTCTACAGAATTCTCGATTTTAGGAGCAAACAGATTATGAGGAACGGGACGCACCGTTTCGCACATATCTGCCACAAGATTGGGATTGGTAACAACCACCTCAAAGGCTTTTTCTTCTCCCAGGTAAGAAAATTCCTTGAGCATCTCGTCCGTACTTCGGAAGTACAGCGGATTGGGCTTATCCGCATCGTCAAACCCCTTGGTTGCCAGCAGAATATGCCGAAAAATCTCATCCTCAGGGTTCAGGAAATGAACGTCTCCGGTTGCCACCACCATTTTTCCCAACTTATCACCGAGATGAACCATCGTACGGTTGAACTCTCTGAGATCCTTTTCACTTCTCGCCATTCCCTTTTCCAGCATGAACCGATTGTTACATACGGGCTGGATTTCCAGATAATCATAGAATTCGGCAAGGCGCGTCAATTCTTCCTCGTCCGTTCCGAAAACAATCTCCTGAAACAATTCGTTGGCTTCGCAAGCAGAACCGATAATCAAGCCCTCACGAAGTTTTAGCAGCTCCGATTTGAAAATTCTAGGTTTTTGGCGGAAATATTTCAGATTAGAATCGGAAATCAAATGGTAAAGATTCCGAAGCCCCAGCTGATTTTTTGCGAAGAGAATAATATGCTGTGCATGGCGGCTGTTACGGCGGAATGCTATCCGCAGCGGGATCATTACAGGATTGATTTCCTGCAGAGTATGAACACCCATGGCTTCCAGCTTTTCAAACAGCTTTGCCATGATTTGTCCGCAAATTACAGCATCATCTGCGGCACGGTGATGATTAAAGTCCCCCAATTCAAACTCTTTTGCAACAATATCCAGTTTATACTTGTTCAGATGAGGAAGCATATTCTGGGATAGCGTCAGGGTATCCACCACGGTAAGGGAACAAGGAATCCCCAAACGGGCACATTCACGGGAAACAAAGCAGTAGTCAAACCGTGCATTATGGGCAACCAAAGGACGGTTACCAATAAAAGTCATCAGCTCAGGCAATACCTGTTCAATCAACGGCGCGTCCACCAGCATATCGTCAGTAATGCCGGTAAGCTCGCTGACTTCACGGCTCAAACGGCAGAGGGGATTTACAAAGGTCTGGAAGCGTTGAAGCTCCTTTCCCTCTTTCATGATTACCGCACCGATCTCAATAATCCGATCCATTCGTGGATACAAACCCGTAGTTTCCAGGTCGAAAGCAACATACTCACCATCGAATTGCATATTGCCCTTACCGCTTACTGCGGTACGGTCATCCACGTCGTTAATATAATAACCTTCGCATCCGTAGAGAATTTTGATGGTTTCGCCTGTTCCGGCAATTTTAGGTGCCCCTTTCCAATCCTCCACCACATGTAAAGCATCTGTAAAGGACTGGACGCAACCATGATCCGTAATGGCAATTGCCTTATGCCCCCACGCAGCGGCTTGCTTAATCGCCGCTTTGGTATTCGTTAAGGCATCCATACTGCTCATAACTGTGTGCAAATGTAGCTCTACACGTTTTCCACCGGAAGCAGTATCCGTTCGCTTAGGCATAGCGCCGGGCATGATAGCATTGGGTTTTAGAACCGTTTCGTTGGTATAGTTGTCCACCATCAGTCGACCATATACACGAAGGACGCTGCCAATCTTGACAGCTTCCATAATCGGCGCCGCCTCTTTCATCTCCATAAAACGGCTGATACGGATTGAGGAGGTATGGTCGGTCATATCGAACTTAATGACAACTGCGTTACGTTTCGTCAACTCCTTATGCTCCACCGCAAAGACACGACCTTCAACAATCACGCTTCCCATATTCAAGTCGATATCCTTCATCGGAACTGCTGTTCCGCGGAAGGGTTTTCCATAGATTGTATTACTGGGGGCTGGAGCAGGAGTTTCCTGCTTCTGTTTAATGGAACACACAGGCATAGAAGATATCATATCACAGCGCAGTTTTTCCATCGCCTCAAACAGCGCATTCCCTTCCAGCGCATTACCTGCTTCGATAAAAATCTCTACATCTATGCCAAACTGTTGCCCCAAATTGTGGGCAACCTTCACGGATATTTCCTCCAACTCTTTCTTTCCATTACCCAAAAGATGAACAGTCAGACGGTTTCCTTCCCACGACCATTGCGCACCAGCCAAAGACCCTCGTGTCATGGAACTTTCCCGAACAAACATATCCCGAATGTCTTCAAAAGGAACCTTACAAAGCTGGTTTTCGGGATATTTCAAATCAAAATGCACTCTATGGAGGTCATAAGCCTCCTGAAGCTCCTTTGCCACCATTTCCATACATTTGGCGGAAATATACTGGGGACTGAAGAGTCCTATCCAAATCTGCCGGGTTTCAATATCAATATTCGCAGTTGTGATAACCGCCTGAGATAGTGCGCTTGCCAGCGCCTCAGGCGGCTTATAGTCAGAGAACATATCGCAAAAATAAATCAATTCGTTATCCAGCATTGATACCTCACTAAGCAGATCTTGTCATCCTCCCGAGATTTCCCCGGGAGGATACTATTTTGTTTACATTTGCTCAATTCGTTTCAAAAGGGCAGGTAAAAGTTCCTCATACGGCAGCTTTTCCACCTGTTCGCCTTTTACAAAAATCGTTCCCCAGCCATCACCGCCGGCAATGCCGATATCGGCTTCTCTGGCCTCACCGGGTCCGTTGACAATACAGCCCATAACCGCAACCGTAATCGGCTTTTGGCAATCCTTAAGGGCTTCATCCACCTGATTAACAAGACCAATCAAATCAATCCTGGTACGTCCACAGGTGGGGCAGGAAATAATATTCACACCTTCCTTACGCAAACCAGCCGCTTTAAGGATATCTTTGGCGGCATACACCTCTTCTACTGGGTCATCAGTCAAACTGACGCGAATGGTATCACCGATGCCATCAACAAGCAGTGCGCCAATGCCCATCGCGGATTTAATCAAGCCTTGTCTGACCGGTCCGGTTTCCGTTACGCCGATGTGCAAAGGATAATCGCAACGACTTCGGAACAGCCGGGCTGCCGCAATCATGGTAGGAACCGTGGAGGATTTCATCGACACGCAAGTGTCATAGAAACTGTACTTTTCCAAAAGGGCAATGTGTTCAAAGGCACTTTCAACCAACGCTTCCGCAGTAGGGTGCCCGTACTTTTCCAGAAGGCGCTTATCCAGACTGCCGCCATTGACACCAATACGGATGGGAATGCCCTTATCTTTACAAACATCCACTACAGCCTGAACCCGATCCTCCCCCCCAATATTACCGGGGTTGATGCGAATCTTGGAAGCCCCACCCTCTGCGGCAGCAATCGCCAGCTTATAGTCAAAGTGAATATCCGCAACCAGCGGCAAGGGGCTTTCTGCTGCAATTTCCGCAAAGCTTCGGGCGCTTTGCATATTGGGAACCGCAAGCCGCACGATCTGGCATCCGGCAGTATGGAGCTGTCTGATTTGGGCAAGGGATGCCTCCACATCCGTGGTTTTCGTATTCAGCATAGACTGAATGACTACCGGTGCACCGCCGCCAATCTTCACATTGCCAACGCATATCTCTCTGGTCATGGGAATCACCTCTTAAATATAGTAAAGATGTCCTTAAACGTAATGATTGCCATCAAAAGGAGTAGCAAAATCATACCTGCCGCATGAATATACCCCTCATATTTGGGGTCAATTTTTTTCTTTGTGATTGCCTGAATGCCGGTAGTCAGCAGGAGCGCCACCACTCTGCCGCCATCAAGGGCAGGGATCGGAAGCAAGTTCATCACCGCAAGGTTGACAGCCAAAAATCCTCCAAAATAAAGAATCGTTGTCATCGCCTCAAGCCAGCTTTCCGAGCCACTGGCAGCGGTGGACATCATATCCACAATGCCAACCGCTCCGGATACCTCGCCAAGCCCCGCTCTGCCCGTGAAGAGCATTTGCAGGCTCAAACGCACGTTGCGGACATTATCAATGGTATAATTCCAGACATATGCCAGCTTCTCGAAAATATTGGGCTTGTATTGTGAAAACACAATTCCATAACGTTCTTCTGTTGTTCCATCGTCCTTGGTAAACGTATGCGTTTCCATCGGAACATCATCCAATACAACCTTTTCTCCGTTACGCAAAACCACCAAATCGTGATTGGTGCCTCCATTAAGGTAAAGAATAGTGGAAAAATCGCTCAAAACATAGATTTTCTCACCATCCACCTTAAGAATTTCATCTCCCACCTGCAGCTGCTCAATCGTGCAGCCTTCTTCAATTTGGGAGATCACAGGAGAAACCAGTGTATCCTGAGGCATGAACACGATAGCAAAGAAAACCAGACCGATGATAAAATTCATTGCTGCACCGGCAATCAGGATAATCAAACGCTTCCACCAGGATGCTTTCTGGAAGGAACGGGGATTATCCGTATCCGTGTCCTCCCCTTCCATGGCACAATAGCCACCAATTGGAATGCAGCGGATGGAATAAAGAGTTTCCCCGATTTTCATTTTGAAAATCGCAGGACCCATAAACATAGCAAATTCATTTACTTGAACTTTGAATGCCTTCGCGGCCAGAAAATGTCCAAGTTCATGAACAAACACCAGAATGCTGAACAAAAGAATAGAATATAAAATCGATGAAAAAGTAGACATGAAACTCCTTACCTGACTCGCAAATAACGATCACGCACAAACTGCCGTGCCTGACGGTCCGCCTCCAGGATGTCCTCAAGAGTGGGGTCCATCACATTGGATACCGCTTCAACCGCACCGGCAACCAGTTCATAAATATCATAAAAACCAATTTTATCATCCAAAAACAAAGCAACCGCTTCTTCATTGGCACCGTTCATCACTGCGCAGGCAGTACCGCCAATTTTTGCGCAACGCCGTGCCAACGCCAAACACGGAAAATTATTCATATCCGGTTCGCAGAAAGTCAATGCACCGCATTTGGTTAAATCCAAAGGCTCTACCGGGCAAGCAACACGCTCAGGATATGTCAGTGCCAATTGAATAGGCAAACGCATATCTGGAGCTCCCAACTGTGCCATAACCGCGCCGTCCACAAATTCCACAAAACTGTGGGCTATACTCTGGCGATGAATTACAACATCCACCTGCTCCAAAGGCAGCCGGTACAACCGCATGGCTTCAATGACTTCCAGTCCCTTATTCATCAGAGTAGCACAGTCGATGGTAATTTTTGCGCCCATCTTCCAATTTGGATGCTTCAGTGCATCGCTCTTGGTAACACCACGAAGTTCCTCCCGGGACATTCCGAAAAACGGGCCACCGGAGCAGGTTAGAATCAGTCGCTTGATTTGCCTGGGATTCTCACAACCCATGAGGCACTGGAATATAGCAGAATGCTCCGAATCCACCGGAATAATCTCAACGCCATAACGTTCTGCCTCCGCCATGACCAATTCGCCGGCGCATACCAAGGTTTCTTTATTGGCCAGTCCAATCCGCTTACCTGCCCGAATTGCCGCCAAAGTGGGCTTCAGTCCTACCATGCCCACCACAGCAGTAATTACACAGTCCGCACTTTCAATTGCGGCTGCCTCCAGCAAGCCCGGCTCCCCCCAGGCAATCCGTACGGGTAGCCCGGAAATCGAGTCAGCCAGGGCATCTGCTGCTTCTTTCGTTGCCATGACAGCAAGCTCAGGAAGAAACTCACGACACTGCTGAGCCATTCTCTCCACGCTGGTTCCCGCTGTCAGAGCGGCAACCTTTACACCTTCCAGACGGCTGATAATATCCAGACTTTGACGGCCAATAGATCCGGTTGAACCTAAAATACTGACACACTTTACCATAAAATCACACCTTTACAGCCACGGGTAACAGTAGGAGCAATGCTTCGATCAACGGGCCAACCACGATCATAGAGTCAAAGCGATCCAGGATGCCGCCGTGACCGGGAATAATGTTGCCGTAATCCTTAATACCGGTCTGGCGCTTGATGACAGAGAAGCACAAATCTCCAAAAACGCCCATAAGTCCGCCAACCACACCGTAAATTACCGCGTAGAAGTAGTTGACCTTAAATCCACAGGCAAACTGCAGCACAAGTCCATAAATCACCATACCCAAAACTGCGGCAGTCAAACCGGCGGCAAAGCCTTCCACACTCTTCTTGGGACTGATTTTCGGTGCCAGCTTATGCTTGCCAAACTTGCAGCCAATGAGGTAAGCACAGACATCATTCAGGCAAGCCACAGCAAATGGCATCAAAATAAAATACCGCCCCTCAGCCATCACCAGAATTCGAATCAGAGAGCAAAGCAAATACGGAAGAATAATACCACCGGCAAAGCACAACGCCACCCGGGAAAAAGGAATCTTCATTCCGCTGAGCATCATCTCCATAAACAGCAAACCAAACAATACCAGAACTCCCAGCACTGCAACAACCTGGGGACAGCCAAAATAACTCCACAGCGAAACCATAAATCCGGCAACCATGGAATATATCAGCATTCTGATATTACGAACCAATTTCGTCGTATACAGCAGCTCATGTACCGAAATTGCACACATAATGCCCACCACCACAGCCGCTACAATCTTCGGCAGGAACAGGGCTATGATAAATAAAACCGGCAAAAGTGCCACAGAAGCAATCGCTCGTATCTTCATTTTCTTTATGCTCCTCCAAAACGGCGGTTACGGCGGTGGTATTCTTCAATCGCCGCATCCAAATCCTCAGGTCTGAAATCGGGCCAAAGGACATTCATAAACACGAATTCCGAATAGGCTGTCTGCCAAGGGAGAAAATTACTGGTTCGCATCTCTCCGGAGGGTCGAATTACCAGCTCAGGGTCAGGCACACCGGCGGAATCGAGATAATTTGCAAATTCATCCTCACTGAGGCTGTCAGGGCTTCGCTTTCCGGCAGCAACATCAGCAGCAAATGCGCGGGCGGCACGGACAAGCTCGTCACGTCCGCCGTAATTCAAGCAAAAATTAACCTGCACCTCATGAAATTCCGAGGAGCGGCTTTGGGTATCCTCGCAGAGCTTACGGAGCTTGGGAGACAAACGACTCAGATCCCCAAAAAAGTGAAAACAGACCCGGTTCTTCTCCATATCTCTGAGAGCTTCTGTCAAATACCGCTCAAGCAACGTCATAATACCGGAAACCTCTTCCTGAGAGCGTTTCCAGTTTTCAGTAGAAAAGGCATATACCGTCAGGTATTTCACACCGATTGTACGGCAATAGTTGGCAATCCGGCGGAAGGTTTCACCACCGGCTTTATGTCCGGCAGTTCTGGGGAGTCCTCTATTTTTCGCCCATCTGCCGTTGCCATCCATAATAATCGCCACATGTTGGGGTGGCGGAAGCTTCCCGTTCTCAGAAAGTGCCATCATCAGCATCCTTTCAGTAATCAAGATAATACATTGGGGGCAAACCTGCCCCCAATGTAGCTATGCGAAATTAAATCGCCATCAGTTCCTTTTCCTTGGCAGCGAGAGCTTCGTCCACCTTTTTGATATACTTATCCAGCAGATCCTGAAGATCCTTCTCAGCCTTCTTCTGCTCGTCCTCAGTAATCTCAGAATTCTTCTTCAGCTTCTTGATATAATCCATACCGTCACGGCGGATATTACGCATGGCAACCTTGGCTTCTTCGGCATATTTCTTAACCTGTTTTGCCAGTTCCTTACGGCGTTCCTCAGTAAGCTGAGGGAATACCAGACGAATCACACGACCGTCATTCTGAGGGTTAATCCCCAAATCACTCATCTGAATTGCCTTGGCAATGTCCTTCAGCAGTTTGGTGTCCCAGGGCTGAATGACAAGAGTACGGGCATCAGGAGAAGAAATAGTGGCAACACCGTTCAGGGGCGTTTCACTGCCATAGTATTCCACAGTAATCCGATCAAGAACCTTGGCATTGGCACGTCCGGCACGAACGGCATCAAACTCCTCAGACAGATGCTCAAGAGCCTTCTCCATTCTTCTTGCAAAATCCTTAAAATCTACGCTCATGATATTAGTCCTCCTTAACTGTTGTTCCGATTTTTTCACCGCGAATTACGCGGATAATGTTTTCAGGGTCAGCCAACGCAAAGCAAACCATGGTCATATGGTTATCCATAGCCAATGTCATTGCAGTGGTATCCGTAGCCTTAAGATGACGGGCAAGCACCTCATCATAGGTCAACTCATCAAACTTTACAGCAGTGGGATCTACATTGGGGTCGGCAGAATAAATACCATCCACATTCTTCGCCATCAGAATAGCATCAGCCTCAATTTCCACGCCCCGGAGCACAGCACCGGTATCGGTGGAAAAATAAGGATTACCGGTACCTGCGGCAAAGAAAACCACTTTACCTTCATTGAGATACCGATCAGCAGTATCACGAGTAAAGTACTCAGCAAATCTGTTCATCTCCACAGCAGTAAGTACCCGGGCATCAACGCCATGCTTTTCCAGGGCGTCTGCTACTGCGATACAGTTCATAACGGTAGCAAGCATACCCATGGCATCGCCATGAGAACGTTGCATCTTGTCCGCACCGTCTTTAACACCGCGCCAGAAATTACCGCCGCCAATCACAACACCAATCTGAACACCCAAATCCACGCATTGCTTGATAACACGGCACACGGAATTGATTACATCAAAATCAAGTCCCCGATGGGCATCGCCGGCGAGTGCCTCACCGCTGACCTTCAACAGTATGCGCTTATATTTAACTTCGCTCAAGACCTATCATCTCCTTCTTTCGTATCCTCCTTATTTTAATATAAGTCAGGCGAATTGACAACTATTATTTTCAGTTTTCACGCAATGTTTTTTCTTTCTTCATAATTCTTGTGCCTATGTGTAATTTCTGATTGCAAAACCCGCAAATATAGGTTATAATAAAATATTATTTGGAATTTACCAAAAGTGAGGTTTTACCAATGGCTGAAATTACAGAAAGCAAAAATTTCATCCACGCGTTTATCGACGAGGATATTGCCGAAGGCGGTCGCTATGCCGGAAAGACCGTCCATACCCGGTTCCCTCCTGAACCCAACGGCTACCTGCATATCGGTCACTGCAAAGCGTTGATTATCGACTTCGGCACCGCAGAAAAATACGGCGGTATGTGTAATCTCCGTATGGATGACACCAACCCCACCAAAGAGGATGTGGAATTCGTCGAAGCCATCCAGGAGGATATCCACTGGCTGGGCTTTGATTGGGGTGACCGTTTCTTCTATGGCTCCGACTATTTCGAAAAGACCTATGAATTTGCCGTTGGTCTGATTCAGAAGGGTCTTGCCTACGTCTGTGAGCTGACCCCTGAGCAGTTCAAGGAATACCGGGGCGACCTGACCACCCCTGCCACCTCCCCCTATCGGGATCGTCCTATCGAGGAAAGTCTGGATCTGTTTGCCAGAATGCGTGCCGGTGAATTTGAGGATAACCGTTACACCCTGCGTGCCAAAATTGATCTGGCATCCGGCAACTTTAATATGCGCGATCCCGTAATTTACCGGATCCGGCATATGCATCATCACCGTCAGGGTGACAAATGGTGCATCTACCCCATGTATGACTTCGCGCATCCCATTCAGGATGCCCTGGAAGGAATCACCCACAGTCTGTGTTCTCTGGAGTTTGAAAACCACCGTCCTCTGTACAACTGGGTCGTGGAGAATGTGGGACTTGAGCATCATCCCCGTCAGATTGAGTTTGCCCGTCTGGGCATTGACCACACCGTGTTGAGTAAGCGCAAGCTCAGAGCTTTGGTGGAGAACGGCTATGTGTCCGGTTGGGACGACCCCCGTATGCCCACCTTGTGCGGACTTCGCCGCCGTGGTTATACACCTGCCGCTATCCGCAACTTCTGCGACCGTGTTGGTGTTGCCAAGAGCCCCAATACCATCGAGTACGGTTTCCTTGAGTATTGTCTCCGGGAAGATTTGAACGAAACCGCTCAGCGTGTTATGGCGGTACTCAACCCCATCAAGCTGACCATCACCAATTATCCCGAAGGTATGTCCGAAACCTTTGAAGTAGAAAACAACCCCAACGATCCCAATGCAGGCACCCGGAGCATCACCTTCTCCCGAAATCTTTGGATTGAAGCAGACGATTTCCTTGCCGAACCTATTCCTAAATATAAGCGTCTGTTCCCCAACGGACCGGAGTGTCGCCTGAAGGGTGCTTATCTCATTACCTGTACCGGCTGTGTCAAGGATAATGACGGTAACATCGTAGAAGTTCTGGCAACCTATGATCCCGAAAGCAAGGGCGGTAACCCCGCAGACGGTCGCAAGGTCAAAGGTGCTACCATCCACTGGGTTGACGCTGACAATTGTGTGGATGCAGAAGTACGTCAGTATGACAACCTTTTCAGCGATCCCGATCCCGATGCCGCAGGCAAGGATTTCCTGAGTTGTCTGAATCCGAACTCTTTAGAAATCCTCACCGGATGCAAAGTTGAAAAGAGTCTTGAAAGTGCTCAGGCTCCTGCATCCTATCAGTTCATGCGTCTGGGTTATTTCTGCCCTGACAGCAAGGACTCCGCTCCCGGACATCTGGTTTTCAACCGCTCCGTCAGCCTGAAAGACAGTTTCAAGCCCGGTAAATAAAAAATTCCACACAGCGGGCTGCCACTACAAGGGCTGCCCGCTGTTTTGGCAGAATTAACCCCTCTTGTAACCATAACACTAAGGAACCTGCCGGGAATTTTGTTGACACAAAATAAAGGCTAATATATAATGGTACGGTATTCCCTAGTGGCATAATTCGCCACAGAAAGACGGTGACCCATGACGATTACCAACGAACCCCAATTTATTGATGCCCAGTTCAAGGACAGAAGTCCTGTTGAAACCGTTGCTCACATCAAGCAGCTTTTGGCTTCCTATGGCATTGAAGTAGAAGAAAACTGGCATAACTCCAGTGTCCCTTACTGTTATGCTTTGGCAGGAAACGTAAAAGGCACCACCTTTTTTGTAAATGGCAAGGGTTTGAGTAAGGAATTCGCGCTGGCAAGCTGCTACGGTGAACTGATGGAGCGGCTGCAGCTGGGATACATCTATAGCGGCAACCTGCAAAAAAACGTCACCCAAACCTTTGATGTTAATACGACTCCCCCCGTTCATTATCGAGAACTTCTTGAGCGAAACGGCAGCTGGTATCAGCTCCTCAGCCGCCGCTTGAAAAAGTATACCGGCATTTCCATGTCCGCGGAAGAAATTCTGAAGCAAAACGCAGATCCCGACGGTACTGTCAAAGTATCCCCGTATTTCTGTCTGACCACCGGCAGCCGGGTCAATTATCCCAACTCTTTGCGAGGTAAGCTGTATACCAGCAACGGTTGCGCCGCCGGAAATACACCGGAGGAAACCATCGTGCAGGCAATTAGCGAGATCGTAGAGCGTCATCACATGGTGCATATAATCGACGGAAGCGTTTCTCTTCCCGACATTCCGGAAGAGGTACTTCAGCGACACACCACCGCCTATAATATTATCTCGTATATCCGTGAGCAAGGATATCAGGTAGTCGTCAAAGATTGCTCCCTCGGCAAGAAATTCCCGGTTGTATGTGTATACATCATCGACCGAAAAACAGGACGGTATAACACACACTTCGGTGCTTATCCCATTTTTGAGATTGCACTGGAACGTTCCCTGACTGAGAGCTTTCAGGGACGTACCATTGATAATATTGCACGTTACGAAGACTTTTTGTTCAAAAAATCCGGAGAATTCTCCTTTGCCAGTATCTCAAACGAGATTATCCACGGTGCCCACAATAAAACTACCAGTTTCTTTATCGGCGAACCTGAACACCAATACAACCCCAACGCAGGCTTTCTTGGCAAAGATAACAAAGCTCTGCTTCAGGAGTGTATTGCATTCTTCAAAGAAATGGGATACGACATTTTGGTTCGTGACCGATCCTGCCTGGGCTTCTGCACCTATCAGGTTATTATCCCGGGCTACAGCGAGGTCTTCCTGCACCGCATGTGCCCCAATATGAACGAACTTCGCTATGCGCCTCAGGCACAAAGAGCCTTGAGAAATCCCTCTGCAGCCAGCATTACCGACTTGCTCGGAATGGTTCTGAATAAGGAAGAAATGAGCAAATTCACTTCCAACATTTCCAGTGCTCACGGTTTCCTTGCAGGCTCAAAGCTTTCCGCATATCCGGACCCCCGTCAGGACAGCTTCCTTATGTCCGCATCGTTGGGATATGCGTACTACGCTTTAGGGCAACACGCACAAGCTCTGGACTGCGTGAGCTCCATGCTTGCTTGTTGTGACAAAGCAGACACGGGAGCCTTGCTCTGCCTGAAACGATATCTATCCCTGAAGGCAAACCGCTACGCCCCCGATGCCATTCGGGAATTACTGCTGTATTTCCACCAGTCCGAAACCGTAGATGCGCTCTACCGTTGCATCAATCAAAACAGTAACCCCTTCGCCCCCTACACCTTGCATTGCGACGAGATCCATTGTCAGCAATGCCCCCTCGTAAACCGCTGCTGTCACAAGCGTTCTTATGAACTGGTTCTTCTGGTTCAGGCAAAAGATTTGGAATTGGATTTTGAGAAGTTCGTCCGTGATATGACTGCACTTATCTGAATTAACCATGTAAAACGCCGTACCCTGCATCGGGTACGGCGTTTAAACTTACTTTTTTTCCTTAATCTGTGCCTGCAAATGCATACTCAGCACAGCCAAAGAGGTCGCCATATTCTCGTATTGCACAAGAATATGGGGCGGCACATCCAAATGGGTGGGAGCAAAGGTCCAAATTGCCTTTATACCACAGGCGATCAGTTGGTCGCAAACCTCTTGCGCATGCTCTCCGGGAACGGTAATAATCCCCATCAAAACCTTATGGGTTCGGCAAAAAGAAGCCAACTCTGAAATATGATAGATTGGTTTTTTATCCTCCCCCGGTTCCGAGGAGGGTGCTATGTCAAAGGCTGCAAGAATATTCAAGCCATAGGTTGCAAAACCACTGTATCCAAGCAATGCCTGTCCTAATTTTCCGGCACCGATCAGCACCGCGTCTGTGGTATTATCATAGCCTAAAAACTGCTCGATATCATCAATGAGAGTTTCCAGTGGATAGCCTATTTTGGGCCTTCCACCGGAAGACACCAATGCTAAATCCTTTCGCACCTGCACCTCACCCATGCCAAGGGCATTTGCCAATGCTGTAGCCGAAATGTGAGACACCGAACCATGGGGGATACTCTTCAGGTATGACAAATAACCGGGCAACCGCTTTAACACTGACTTGGAAATTTCCTTACGTTCCACACTCTCACCTCTTCAATCGATACATTTTTATATCGATTGTACCATGCTATTACCCCAAAATCAAGCACAACTTGTTTGACGAATCATTTCTTTGCGTAAGCGGAGCATAATTCTTTTTTCCAGACGGGAGATATAAGATTGGGAAATCCCCATTTTCTGCGCCACTTCCTTTTGTGTCAGTTCCTTTTGTCCATCCAGACCAAATCGCATAGCAACAATCTCCCGTTCTCTCTGCGGAAGCTGTCCCAACGCGTCTCGAAGCAAACACAAATCCACATCATCCTCCAAAGGACGCATAATTAAATCTTCATCCGTCCCTAAAATATCGGATAACAGAAGTTCGTTCCCATCATAATCCATATTAATCGGCTCATCCAAGGATACTTCCGTTTTTTGGTTGGCAATTTTACGGATATACATTAAGATTTCGTTTTCAATACAGCGGGATGCGTAAGTCGCCAATTTTATATTCTTTTCGCGACGGTATGTTCCAACTGCTTTGATTAAACCAATTGTGCCAATGGATATCAAATCCTCCAAATTAACCCCCGTGTTTTCAAATCGTCTGGAAATGTACACCACAAGACGTAAATTGTGTTCAATCAGAAGCTGTTTCGCTTCCTCACTTCCCTGTTCCAAACGTTGTAAAGCATCCTGCTCTTCCTGCCCCTTCAACGGCGGCGGCAGCACATCGCTTCCGCCTACATAGAATACTCCCGGCGGTGGGAGAACTCCGATTTTTACAAGAAACTCAACAATCCTTCCCGTCATAAAGTCCCTCCAGTCAATGCATTATACGGCTGTCCTTTTCCAAAATCATGTCGGGCGAACGCCACAAGGCAACTTCCCTTCCATGAACCAATGGTCACATTTTCAAAGCGCTTTGCCAGAAGCATCCCGCCCTTATCGCCCACCGTTTGCACCGGTACCAGGCGTGTCCCCGGCGCTCTTGTCACCGCCAGCACCGGATTACTAATCTCTTCCTGGGATAGCCCCAGCAGTCTGCATCCAACCATTGAAGAGGCTATTACAATCCGTTGCCCGGTCAAAGGATCTGTAAGCATATTTCCGGTATCTTTTAATGCCGTTAATTTCAGGTTCGTTCCGCGGAATGAAATTTCTACCGGTATGTACTGCGCTCCTGCCCTTCCGTGAAAAACAGAAAAGCAAGCAACGCACAGCCCTCCTGCACATAAAAACAAGGTAAAGAGATTGTGCTGATTAACAGAGGTCGCAATACCACCAAGTGCCATGCTCAGCAGAAAGAACAATCCCCCTCTGCGAACAGAATTTTTGCGGAACCCAAAGGCAATGCCTGACATAAAACCCAATACCAAGAGACGCCAAAGAACCCCACTGAAAAATCGGAATCCGGGCAGAACACAAACTCCACCATATAGCCCTCCCACCACGGCTGCCAATAACGCACGTTTCCAAAAAACCGGATAGCCCGCCATACGATTTGTTGCCAACAACAGCAGAAAGTCCACCGAGAAATTCAATAACATCAGAACATCCAGATAAATCGGCACGCAATCCCTCCTCCGCGTTGCTTTAAGTTTATCCCTCTCCGAAGAAAAAGTACGTCGGATTCTCCAAGCTCTCTCTCCGCAAATCTCGTTACTTTCCTTCACAAGGTCGCCGGCAATGCGTACATAAGCATAAAAATCGGCAGCCGAAACGATCAGCTGCCGAATATTTACGTCGAAGAATTCTCCGGATGACGGATTTGTCGAATATTTTTCTCCGCCTTGGCCCTTGGTGTCATCACCTCGTGACCGCATCCCAGACAACGCAGACGGAAGTCCGCACCGGTGCGAAGCACCAACCACTGTTTTGCACCGCAGGGATGCTCCTTTTTCATTGTCAGGATATCGCCCAAACGAATGTCCATATTCCCTCCTATGCGCAATTACTGCTTTTTGATGCCATCCCAATACTGCTTTGCCGCCTGCTCCAGTTTGTTGGGCCCGTACTCATAGTAGGTCGTCCCAACCAAAGCATCCGGCAGATATTGCTGTTTGACCCAGTGATTGGGATAATCATGGGGATACAGATATCCTTGTTCACGCTCCATGGTGAAAGAGTCTGCGTGCATATTCTGCAAATGTCTGGGGAAATCCCCACCTTTTCCTTTTCGCACATCCTCAAGTGCCATATCCAAAGCAAGATGACCGGAATTGGATTTCGGAGAGGTCGCCATCAGCACTGCCGCGTCTCCCAGCGGTATTCTTGCCTCAGGCATTCCCAACTTCAGAGCCATATCCACGCAGGCATTAACAATAGGAATGATTTGCGGAAATGCAAGCCCCACGTCTTCCGCCGCAATGACCATCAGTCTTCTGCAGGCAGACTGCATCTGACCGGCTTCCAGAAGCCTTGCAAGGTAATGAACCGCAGCATCCGGGTCTGATCCACGAATGGATTTCTGAAGGGCAGAAAGCAAATCATAGTGATTATCTCCATCCCGGTCAGCCCGTATCGCGCTTTTCTGGGTAACTAATTTGGTATCCGCCATAGTAATGTGAATAATATCACCCTCGGGGACCGCGGCGCCAAAAAGCACCTCAACCGCATTCATAGCCTTTCGCAAATCGCCACCGCAAGCACCGGCAATATACTCCAGCGTTCCTTCCTCGGCAATCGCTTTCAATGCCAGCCGTTCTTCCATAAACCCAACTGCTCTGCGAACAGCCTGCAAAGCGGCAGCAGAAGAAATCTGCTTGAATTCAAACACGGTGGAACGGCTGAGAATTGCGTTAAAAACATAAAAATACGGATTTTCTGTAGTGGATGCAATCAGGGTTATTTTTCCGTTTTCAATGTGTTCCAGCAGCGATTGCTGCTGCTTTTTATTAAACGACTGAATCTCGTCAAGATAGAGCAATACCCCATTGGGAGCCAGAAACGTATCCAGTTCCGATACAATCTGCCGAATATCTGCCGTCGAGGCGGTCGTGGCATTCAGCTTGTACAGTGTCCGGTTGGTTTGCTGGGCGATGATATTTGCCACGGTCGTTTTACCGGTGCCGCTGGGACCGTAAAAAACCATATTGGGAACATTACCGGCATCAATCAAACGTCGCAAAACCGCACCCTTTCCCAGAATATGCTCCTGCCCATATACTTCGTCCAGGTTTCTTGGGCGCAGCAAATCCGCAAGAGGCTGGTACATAAGCTGTCCTCCAATCTGCAAAAATTAGTTTTATTCATCATACCATCCCTTTTCTACTTCGTCAAGCACAGGAAAAGTGAAATAATACTTGCAATTTCCAACAAACTGTGATAGTATTCAGGAGATATGCAAGAGCGTTGAATGGGCTGTCCAATATCATTCAGCACTGCCTTAGCGAGGGTGGGACGGTGAAAGCCACCCGGGTGCGATATCGGGCCTTCTCCCAGGAGCTGCGAACCTGAACACCAGTAGGGTTTGCCGGTTGACCCCGTTACCGGTCTACGGTGTGTTTGCGCCGGAAAGGGCGCCGCTATGCGGCGAATTGTGGGTGGTACCGCGGAAGGAATTCCTTTCGTCCCGTATGTTCGGGGCGGAAGGTTTTTTATTTTATCAATTACTCTGGAAGGAGAAAATAATAATGAGAGAACAACTGGAGCAAATCAAGCAAAATGCCCTTGCTGCTCTGGAAGCCGCTGACTCCATTGCGGCTCTGGAGGAGCTTCGTATCAAGCTGTTGGGCAAGAAGGGTGAACTCACTGCTGTGCTGAAGCAGATGGGTAAGCTCTCCCCCGAAGAGCGCCCCATAATGGGACAGCTGGCAAACTCGGTTCGTGCCGACATTGAAACCAAACTGGAGGAGCGCAAAACTGCGCTCAGTTCTGCCGCTTTGGAGGCCAAGCTTGCCGAGGAAGCCATCGATGTCACCATTCCCGGAGACAGCGTTTCTCTGGGACATCAGCACCCTATGAACCAGGTGCTTCAGCAGATTAAGGATATCTTTGTCGGTTTGGGCTATCAGGTCATCGACGGTCCTGAAGTAGAGCTTGCAAGCTACAATTTCACCCGTCTGAACATCGAAGAAGGTCATCCCTCCCGGGATCGCAGCGACACCTTCTACTTTGCAGATGACGATTCCGTACTTCTGCGTACCCAAACCAGCCCCATGCAGATTCGAGCTATGGAAATTTCCAAGCCCCCCATCTGTGTGCTGGCACCCGGCCGTGTATTCCGTAAGGATGAGGCAGATGCCACCCACTCCCCCATGTTCCATCAGATTGAAGGTCTGGTTGTGGACGAAAACATCACTATGGGCGACCTGAAGGGCGCTCTGGTTACCGTGATGCGTGCCATTTACGGCGAAGATGCTCAAATGCGTTTCCGTCCCCATCACTTCCCCTTCACCGAGCCCAGCTGTGAAATGGATATGCAGTGCCACAAGTGCCATGGTACCGGTGAAGTAGACGGTCAGGTTTGCTCTACCTGCCACGGCGAGGGCTGGATTGAGCTTCTCGGTGCCGGCATGGTTCACCCTGCCGTGCTGGAAAACTGCGGTATTGATCCTGAGAAGTAGTCCGGCTTCGCCTTCGGCATGGGCCTGGAGCGTACCGCCATGCGCCGCTTCAAGATCGCCGACCTGCGCCTGATCTTCGAAAACGACGTCCGTTTCCTGGAGCAATTCTGAGAGAGGAGTGTTGAAGTATGAATTTATCTCGCAAATGGCTCAACGAGTTCGTCACCGTTGAGGTCAACGATAAAGACTTTGCCGAGGCAATGACTCTCTCCGGCTCCAAGGTGGAGGGCTTTGTTGATCTGGGCGCTGAAATT
>JAFULI010000134.1 GCA_017473455.1 Oscillospiraceae bacterium | reverse complement strand
CCCGCTTCCTGCGACGAAGAAGACACCGTTCAGGCAGTTCTCGCCGGAATGATGCTCTATCTGTGCAGTCTGCGGGATGATTATCCTGATTATATCGAAGTTTTGGAGGTGTAATTCCCATGCTGAAGATTGGTATTCAGTTCTTCGCTCACCACAAGGGCGGCGGTTCCACCAAGAACGGCCGTGATTCCGAGGCTAAGCGCCTGGGCGTGAAGCGTGCCGACGGTCAGTTCGTTCTGGCCGGCAACATTCTGGTTCGCCAGAGAGGCACTCACATCCACCCCGGTGTCAACGTGGGCATCGGCAGCGATGACACTCTGTTCGCTCTGGTGGACGGCACCGTCCGTTTTGAGCGCAAGGGTAAGGATCGCCGGCAGTGCCCCGTGTACGCTGAGCAGTAATCACCCATAAGAATTGGAAGGGCTGTTGCACTCATACTGCGACAGCCCTTTTTTCTCCCAAAGGAGGTTTTTTCTATGTTTGTAGATAAAGTACGCATCACCGTCTGCGGCGGCAGAGGCGGTGACGGCGCGGTGGCGTTCCACCGGGAAAAATACGTCGCTGCCGGTGGTCCCGACGGGGGCGACGGCGGTCACGGCGGCAGTGTCATCCTCCGTGTCAACGACAACCTCTCCACCCTGCTGGATTTCCGCTACAAGCGGAAGTATGCCGCCCAAGCCGGTGCCAACGGTCAGGGCAGAAACATGAGCGGCAAGCGTGGCGATCCTTTGATTATTCAAGTTCCCCGGGGCACTGTGGTTCGGGATGCGGAAAGCAACCAGATTATCGTGGATATGTCCACCGGTGAGGATTTCGTCAGTGCCAAGGGCGGAAGAGGCGGCTGGGGCAACGGTCACTTCGCTACCCCCACCCGTCAGGTTCCCCGGTTTGCCAAGTCCGGTCTGAAGGGTCAGGAACGGGATGTGATTCTGGAGCTGAAGCTGCTGGCAGACGTAGGTCTGGTGGGCTTCCCCAACGTAGGCAAATCCACTTTGCTTTCCGTGACCTCCAACGCCCGTCCCAAAATTGCCAACTACCATTTCACCACTCTGTTCCCCAATCTGGGTGTGATTTTCGTAGACGAGGGTGTTTCCTTCGTCATGGCGGATATTCCCGGTATCATTGAGGGTGCGGCAGAGGGTGCCGGTCTGGGTCACGATTTCCTGCGGCATATCGATCGCTGCCGTCTGCTTGTCCATGTCGTGGACGTTTCCGGCAGCGAGGGTCGGGATCCAGTGGAGGATTTCGATGCCATCTGCGCTGAGCTGAAGGATTACAGCATCGACCTGAGCAACCGCCCCATGATCGTGGCTGCCAACAAGTGCGACTTGCTGATGCCGGAGTCCGACAATCTTCAGCGGCTTCGGGAGCATGTGGAAGCCGCCGGCTGTGAGCTGTACGAGATTTCCGCAGGCACAACCCAAGGCACCCGCAACCTGATGCGTGTGGTGGCTGAAAAGCTCCGCACACTCCCCCCGGTTACCATTTACGAGCCGGAGTATATCGCTCCCGTGGTGGAGGCAGGCGACCCGAAGGATTTGACCATCGAGCATCTGGGAAGCACCTGGGTCATCACCGGCACATGGCTGGAACGACTGATTTTGGATATCAATTTCGACGATTACGAATCCCGGAACTATTTCGACCTTCAGCTCAGAAAGTGCGGTTTGTTTGACCGTTTGGAGGAAATGGGCATTCAGGATGGAGATACCGTGGATATTTACGATTTTGTTTTCGAATACCAGAAATAAACATTTGCCATTTTCAACTATTTCATGTATAATTACTGGGTCACCGTTGGGTGACCCAGTTTTGTTTTCCGGAGGGTTGGTATGATCCGAAATTTGAATCCCATGAGCTTTCAGGACTTCGGCACGATTCTGCCGGAAAAGCCGGACAGCACTTTGCTCCCCGATGGGCCTGCCCCCCGGCATCTTGTTCTTCTTCAGGGGGAGCTGCCGGTTTACCGTTCTGTTTGTCAGACCCGTCTGTACAGCCGCAGCGGTATGACCGTGCTGGCAGTGAAAGCGGAAAATGCCGATGAATTTCATCACTACTATCTGGATAAGCCTCTGGTTTTGAAGGCAGGTGTGATTTTCTGTCTGGTGCCGCTGGCTGCGGAAACCTCCGCAGAGATGGCCTGCGACACCGAGCCGGAAATCATCCACCGCTGCCATTGGGACGAGAGTATGCAGCTTCACCACCGAATTCGGGTGGAGAGTCTGTACACCTTCTTCTATCAGGAAAAGGAGCAGGGCTTTGTATTCCCCGGTGAGTCCCATCCCATGGCAGAGCTGACCTATGTGGATCAGGGCTGCCTGCACAGCGTGGCAGACGGTCAGGATTTGCTTTTGGAGCAGGGGGACATCATGATTTACACCCCCGACCAATGGCATATGCAATATGCGGACATTGGCGTTGCTCCCCGTTTTGTGACCATTTCCTTCGAACTGTCCGGTCATGATTTGAATTGCCTGAAAAACCGTAAGATTTCCGCGCCCCAGCAGGTGGTGACTCTGCTGCAGATGATGCTCCGGGAGCAGGAACGTTCCGACGATTTTTCCGGGGATATGATTATTTCCATGCTGTGTCAGGTGCTGGTGATGCTCCTGCGGCAGGCAGAAGCCCCCTCCGCCGTACGGCTGAAGGCTTCCAATTCCCTGCACTCCGACAATGAAATTATCCGCCGGGCGCAACAGTATATCAGCGTCCACGTTCGGGAAAAGCTGACGGTTCCGCTGGTCGCAAAGGCGGTGCAGGTCAGTCCCAGCTATCTGACGGCGCTGTTCCACAAAAATCTTCAGATTTCCCCCGGTGAATATATCCGCAGAGTGAAGCTGCAGGAAAGCAAGCAGATGATTCGGGAGAACGCTCTGACCTTTACCGAAATCGCCGCTGCCCTGCACTACTCCACGGTGCATCATTTCTCCCGTCAGTTCAAAGAAAAATTCGGCATCACTCCTACAGAGTATGCCAAATCCGTCCGATAACCCAAGGCACGCTGCAACCCCAGCGTGCCTTTTTGATTTGAAAGGAAAATTGTTGTTTAACTTACAACACAGGCGACTTGGCTCTCCCTTTGGGAGAGCTGGCACGCCGTAAGGCGTGACTGAGAGGGCAACCAGAAAAATGTTAGAATTTTTCTGATTTTCAGGAAAATGTGTCGTTATCGCCTGCGGCGATGTGATTTT
>JAFULI010000133.1 GCA_017473455.1 Oscillospiraceae bacterium | reverse complement strand
CGGCATCCAGATCGATTCCCTCTGCGATGCCGTCAGCTTCGGTGTATTTCCCGCATTGCTGAGTGTCCGCATGGGTCTGGACGGAATCCTGGGCATGGTGATCGCAGCTGTGTACTGCCTGTGCGCAGTCATCCGTCTGGCTTTTTTCAATGTGCAGGAGGCCAAGCGGCAGCAGACAGAGGAGGGCAAGCGGAAAACCTACCGCGGGCTCCCCGTGACCAGCATTTCCATAATCTATCCCGTCATCTCTGTGCTGCGGAGATTCCTGCCCACGGACTTTTTCCGGGTGGCGCTGCATATCGTGATGGCGGTCACCGCCTTCGCCTTCGTGCTGGATTTCTCCGTAAAAAAGCCGGACTTCAACAAGCTCCTGATCCGACATACATAATCCCAAGCCCGGACAGCAGTCCGGGCTTTTTTCTTCCGGAATTCCGAAAAAACCAAACTTTTTTAGAAAAAGTTCTTGACTTTTTCATTCCTATCCTATAGAATAAACTGGTCTGCGAATGCAGACTACTCTTTGCTCCCGGCGCGCCCGGGGGCCATTCAGACCATAAGGAGGTGCAATCAACATGGCTAAGATCACCGGTAAGTATGAGGTGCTCTACATCATCGACCCCACCCTGGGCGAGGAGGGCATCGCAGCACTTGTGGAAAAGTTCAAGGCAATGGTGGAGGCGGAGGGTACTCTGACCAACATCGATGAGTGGGGCAAGCGTCGGCTGGCCTACCTGGTCAACGACATGGCCGAGGGCTACTACGTCCTGATGAACTTCGAAAGCAAGCCCGAGTTCCCTGCTGAGCTGGAGCGTGTGATGAAGATCACTGAAGGCGTTATGCGTTGCCTGACCACCGTCGTGGCAGAGTAAGGAGGAAACTCCATGCTCAACCACATCACCATCATGGGTCGTCTGACCCGTGATCCCGAGCTTCGCCGGACCGGCAGCGGCATCGCCGTTGCCAGCTTCACCGTGGCTGTCGACCGTGACTTCGGCGGCAGAGACGGCGGCGAGCGGGAAACCGACTTCATTGACTGCGTCGCTTGGCGGCAGACCGGAGAGTTCGTCTCCAAGTACTTCACCAAGGGCAGCATGATCGTGGTTTCCGGTCGTCTCCAGATCCGTAACTGGAACGACAAGGACGGCAATAAGCGTCGCTCTGCCGAGGTTGTCGCAGACAACGTCTATTTCGGCGAGAGCAAGCGGGGCAGCGAAGGCAATTCTTCCTACGGCGGCAACGCCTATGGCGGTAATTCCTACGGCGGAAACAGCTACGGTAATAATAATTACGGCGGCAATTCCTACAATGCGCCCGCACCCAGCTACGGCGGCTACAATGCCCCCAGCGCTCCTGCATCCGATTTTGCGATGCTGGATGATGACGACGCTCAGCTTCCTTTCTAAAAAACGAACTTTTCTACTAGACTTACAAGGAGGGAAATCCCATGGCTAACGAACAGCGTATGCGTCCCCGCAAGCGTCGGAAGGTTTGTGCTTTCTGCGTTGACAAGGTGACTGCTATCGATTACAAGGACACCGGCAAGCTGCGCCGTTACCTGTCCGAGCGCGGCAAGATCCTGCCCCGCCGTACCACCGGTACCTGCGCAGCTCATCAGCGTGACCTGACCACTGCTATCAAGCGTGCTCGCCAGATCGCTCTGCTGCCCTACGTTGCAGACTAATCCCTACACCTCAAACACCCCGGAAGCAAGCTTCCGGGGTGTTTTTTGTCGGGATGCCCCGACAGGCAATTCGTGCTTCATGCGGTGGTGGTCGTTACTTCCCAGAATCCGCTCGGTATCGCTCTTGCAGATATAATCTAAAAATAGATAAAATGTAGGGGCGGATATCATCCGCCCGTTATCATTTCATGCAAGCCTTGTTGAGTAAACGGAAGTACACCTGCCCCCAAGTGAGCTTTTCCACACCGGATTCGGCAACCAATGGAATCTCTGCCAGAATTTGTTCCCCGGCTTTGACGGTCATTGTGCCAAGCCGCTGCCCCTGGCTGACCGGAGCGGTGACTTCCTCCTCTAACTGGATTTCCGTGGTCACCATGCTTTTCTGCCCCTTGTCAATGAGCATTTTTCCGTCACCGGCAGGTACTGCATTCACAGAGTCCGTAACGCCTAATTTTACTGGTACTGTGGAAGCATCCGGCAATTCCGGTTCCACCAGGGCGAAGTTGGCAAAGCCGTAATCCAGCATGCTCTTGCAGGCAGCAAATCGCTTTTGGGAGGTTTCGCAGCCCATCACCACAGCGATCAGCTGCAAGCCCTCTCTTTCTGCAGAAGCAGACAGGCAGTATCCGGCACCCTGCGTAAAGCCGGTCTTCAGACCGGTGCAGCCGTTGTAGAACCGTACCATTTTATTGGTGTTGGAAAGACCGAATTCTCCATTCCGGATTGTGTCCATCCAGATGGTGGTGAAGCGGGTGATGTCCGGATGGTTTTTCATAAGTTCCCGGCTCATAAGGGCAATGTCGTAGGCAGAAGTTCTGTGGTTGGCGGCATCCTCCCCATCATCAAGGCCCGTGCAGTTGACAAAGTGGGTGTCTTCCATGCCCAGCTCCTTGGCTCTGGCGTTCATGGCTTCCACAAAAGCAGATTCACTGCCTGCCAAATGCTCTGCCATGGCACAGGCGCAGTCGTTGGCAGAGGAGACCGCAATGGATTTGACCATATCCTCCACCGTCATGGTCTCTCCAACCTTCAGAAACACCTGGCTGCCACCTTTTGCAGCGGCAGCTTCTGAGGCAGTGACGGAATCACCCCATCCGATCTTCCCACTGTCGATGGCCTCCATGATCAGCAGCATGGTCATCACCTTGGTGACACTGGCAGGCGCCAAGGCTTCGTGGGAATTCTGCTCGTAAAGCACCGTCCCGGTGGCTACATCCATCAGAGCTGCACTTTTGGCCTCCACCGTCAAATCTGCCGCCTGCACCGTCAATGGGAGTAAACCCAAAAGCAGCGATAAGCTAACCAAAATCCATCCCAAACGTTTCATAAGGTCCCTCCCAATCATTCTGTGGTAGCCTATGAAGCTAGTCCCAATAGTATGCACAAAAAAGCCTCCCTTGTGTAAAGGGAGGTGGCACGGCGAAGCCGTGACGGAGGGATTGAAAACATAAGACAATCCCTCAGTCAGCTGCGCTGACAGCTCCCCTTACACAGGGGAGCCTTTCATTAGAAATCGGGAATAAAAGCAGTATCCGAAGCGGCTTCCTCCTGGGTGAAGCCCTCCAAATCGTTTAAGAACATCCAGCTTAACACACTGTCGTATTCTTCCTGGGTAATGGGTCGATTCAGCGGGGCAGGCATGCCCGGCATGGGAGTATACTGCCGCATGAGACTGACGAGAACCTGGCCGGGGGCAAAGGTCTCGCCGATCCAATCCAGTACTTTCAGGGAATTGTCCACAAAGCCTGGCAGGATCAGATGCCGGATGATCACACCCTTTACAACCTTTTCTTCCTCCCACTGCACGGGGCCAACCTGCTCGACCATGGTGCAGATGGCTTTTGCAGCCACCGGGAAATAGTCGCCGCAGCCAGAGAGGGCCTTCGCCAACCGGTTGTCAGCATATTTCATATCCGGCAGATAAATGTCTACCAGACCGTCCAGGGACCGGATGGTCTCTTCTCTTTCGTAGCCGCCGCAGTTATACACCACGGGCACAGATAATTTGGGCGTTAATGCG
>JAFULI010000132.1 GCA_017473455.1 Oscillospiraceae bacterium | reverse complement strand
AGACTACCACGCTGTGGCGACAACGCGCAGCGTGCCGGGAGGGGTACTTAGGGGAGGGCGGTTTTGTACCGGGGTAGGAAGGGAAAGAAATCGACCGGGCCGGAAAGGTACAACCTCAGCGCCTCCCCTAAGTCGGCTTCTTTGGTTACTTTCTTGCCGAAGCAAGAAAGTGACGCCTCCGGCAGGGAAATAATCAACAACCAGAACCGTTCGAAACAGAACCCACAGCTTCTGTCCCCACCACAGAGATCCTTCGACTCCGCTCCGCGAAGACATGACACAGATGGTAGGTTGGCGTTTCAAACAACATTTTACCGGGGAAGGCTTTGCCCAATGTCATTAAGTTAACGACAGGGCATCGTGGATAAAGCAAGGAAAATGAGTGCATCCAAGACAGGAAACTGTATTGGATGCGCTTTTCTGTAATTTCGGCATGACAAGTAAGCGGATTGGCAAATCCGCTTAAAAATCACTATTCAAAGCACGGGAATTATGCTACTCTATAGATGAAGCTAACCGCGTGCTTATCAAAAGGTAGCTTTCTTTCTCTCGAAAAATCCCACCCAGGATTTTTTACAAACATCCAAGAGACTTCGCAAAGCTGAGATATGGCTGCCGCAAGTTTCTTTTTGGTGATAGCTATTTTGTCTAACATCAGAAAAACCTCCTTGTAATTATTGGTGGGAACACCTCTAATTACAAAGGCCTTTTTGCTAATCGCAATTAGCAAAAAGGCTGCATATTTTTCTGCATTTGTCAAGCTTTATTTTTTAAAAAAGTAACAAAAAAGCTGAACTCCACATTTCTGTGAAGTCCAGCTTTTCTTAACTTAATGACATTGAGGCTTTGCCTTCCCCGGGTTTTTTAATATTCGGTCTTGTCGCTGTGCCGGTATTCTTCGTACAGCTCCAGACATTGCTGTCTGCCGGTTTGGCGGTAGGTGATGACCTCGGAATTTGCCGGGTCTGCCATTACCTCATAGAATTTCTGGTCACGGAAACCGATGGTTTCCGTATCCTTGATATCACAGCCGTAGAACACCTTGGGAATATTCGCCCACAAAATCGCGCCCATGCACATGGGGCAAGGCTCTCCCGTGGTATACAGCTCACAGCCGGACAAGTCGAAACTGTCCAGATTGGCGCAGGCATCCCGAATTGCCATGACCTCTCCGTGGCAGGTGGGGTCTTTCCGCCGTACCACCTGATTGTGTCCTCTGCCGATGACCTTGCCGTCTTTTACAATCACACAGCCAAAGGGGCCGCCCTCTCCGGCGCGAATGCCACGACGGGCTTCCTCAATGGCAAGCTCCATGAAATTATCCATATCCATTCTCCTGATTTTTTCAAATACTATGGCTTTTGCTTCTTTTGGGTCTTCCGTTTCCAGTACCGCCGCTTCGAAAGGACAGATCCCGTCCCCCCGACGGTTGATGATATTGGGTACCAGGGTATCATAGCGTACCGAAATCTTCTCTTGCTCCAGCACCTGCAATGCGCATCGGCTGATCACCCCGGCATACAGACTTTCAATTCCCAGCAAAACGTACAGAAATGCCGCCGCTTTGCCGACAACCTTATCCGCCGCCGCAAATCCCCGAAGGTCTGCTCCTTCCCGAAGCCAGTTCGTCAGAGGTCTGACTCCCCGCTCTGTGGCAGTCAGCACCGTATCCCCACGACAGGCAACGCAGGTATACGTCCCCTGCTTCAGAATTTCCTCCGCCGTCATTCCACTTCCACCAGAGTATAGTCCCGACTGCAGTAGCCCTGCTCCGCCGCCGCTTCAATGGTAAGCACACCGTTGCGGCTTTCGATTCTCTCAATCAGGTGCGGTCTGCCGGGATCGGAGGAGGCATAGACCAAATCAATACAAGCCTGATCGATGGCGATGGGGTCATCAGACACCAGAACCCCGATATCCCCGATGCAGGGATCTTCCGCAACGGCACAGCAGTCGCAATCCACGCTCATATTCTTCATGACGTTGACGTAGAGGAGATTCCCATGGAAGTATTCCACCACCGAACCGGCGGCATCCGCCATGGCACGCAGGAAACTGTCGTGATCCGCAGTCCAGATTTTCTCCGGCTCCCCGGCGCCGTGGATGTATGCCTTGCCGAAAGCGGAAGCCACACCGATGCTGAGCTGCTTCAGCGCGCCGCCATACCCACCCATGGGATGGCCCTTGAAATGGGAGAGCACCAGCATGGAATCGTAAAGGGCGATATCCTTGCCCACGTAATTCTTCTGAATCACTTTGCCGTTGGGGATGGGCAGCTCCAGATCCGGGCCTTCCGCATCCAGCAGATCCACAGGGAAATGCGCCATCCAGCCGTGATATGCCAGCAGCTTGCGATGACGGGCGGTATCGTTCCGTTCCCCCTGATAGGCAGTATTGCATTCCACCACAGTACCGCCCACATAATCAATTACATCCTTCCAGAATTCCGGACGGAGAAAATTCTGGTTCCCCTTCTCCCCGGAATGTACCTTCACAGCCACCTTGCCGGAGAGGGTTTTGCCTGCCAGTTTGTACAGCTCCAGCACCTTTTCCGGTGTGATAGTACGGGAAAAATAAACCTTAGCACTCATGATGCAGCCTCCTATAGACGGTATTTTGTTTATTATACCACAGATTTCTGTCAAAATAAAGGGCAATCTGTACATTTTTCACAACTTATGTTACCATCTACCAGTCCTTTCGATAAGACAAGCCAACGCAGAAGCCCAAAAGCCACCCCCATCACCGAACGGCACCTTTCTTGAGATACAAGATAAACTGAGCGATAAATTGTTGTTTGAAGTTCAATTACGCATATGTCACTTGCCTCTCCCTATGGGAGAGGTGCCCCCGAAGGGGGCGGAGAGGGCATCGTGATTTTCTTAAAGAAAATCACATCGCCGCAGGCGATAATGACACATTT
>JAFULI010000131.1 GCA_017473455.1 Oscillospiraceae bacterium | reverse complement strand
TTCTGTTTCGGGCAGGTTCGGTTACGGATTATATTCCTGCCGGAGGCGTCACTTTCTTGTTTCGGCAAGAAAGTAACCAAAGAAGCCGACTTAGGGGAGGCGCTGAGGTTGTACCTTTCCGGCCCGGTCGGTTTCTTTCCCCTTCTGCCCCGGTACAAAACCGCCCTCCCCTAAGTACCCCTCCAGGCACGCTGCGCGTTGTCGCCACAGCGTGGTAGTCTTTTTTTGATGACACGACGGGGGTAAGAGAACTTCAAACAACAATTTACCGCCAAGGGGAGGGATCGAGCTTTGGCTGGAACCTGCCGCTATGGGGTTACTTCAGGAACATATGCAGGAGTTTCCGGAAAAGTTTGCTGGTGTAGGGTTGGTAGCGCATGGGAAGGTCAAACCATGTTTTTTTGTCTACGATGGACTTGGTATGGGAAAAGGCCAGGAAGCCATCCTTGCCGTGGTAGGCACCCATGCCGCTTTCGCCCACACCGCCGAAGCCCATGGCACTGGTAGCAAGGTGGATGATGACATCGTTGATGCAGCCGCCGCCATAGCTCAGCTCTTTGGTTACCCGGCGGATATGCCTCCAGTTATAGGAAAAGAGGTACAGCGCCAGCGGCTTTTCCTTTCCCTTCAGGTCAGAAAGAACAGTATCAAAATCCTCAAAGGTCAGCACGGGCATAATCGGCCCGAAGATTTCCTGCCCCATCACCGGGTCTTCCGGGGTTACATCCACCATCACCGTGGGAGCAATTTGGCAAGTATCCGGATCAGTTTCTCCGCCGTGGACGGTTTTTTTCTTGTCCATCAGACCGCAAAGACGGGTGAAATGCCGTGGGTTGATAATCCTTCCGTAATCCGGATTTTCCAGAGGCTTTTCTCCGTACTGCAGCTTAATCTGGCGGACGACCTCGGTTACAAAGGCATCCCGCACCGAAGTGTGGCACAGAATATAATCCGGGGCAACGCAGGTCTGTCCGCAGTTGAGGTATTTTCCGAAGACGATTCTCCTGGCTGCCAGTTGAATATCCGCATCCGCATCCACGATACAGGGGCTTTTACCGCCCAGCTCCAGCACCACCGGAGTCAGATGCTCCGCTGCCTTGCGAAGCACCTCCTTCCCCACCGCCTGAGAGCCGGTGAAGAAGATGAAATCAAATTTCTGTGCCAGCAGGGAGGCGTTTTCCTCTCTGCCGCCGGTGACCACTGCCACGTACTCCTTGGGGAAGCATTCCTCCAGCATGGTGCGGATCACAGCACCGGTGGCAGGGGAATAGGCACTGGGCTTGATGATGGCAGTGTTTCCGGCAGCGATGGCATCGGCAAGGGGCTCGACGGTCAGCAGAAACGGATAATTCCACGGACTCATAATCAGGGTATTGCCGTAGGGCACTGCCTGGGTATAGCTGTGGGAGGGAAACTGGGCAAGGGGGGTAGGGACGGTTTTCCGTCGGGAGAGGCGCTTGGTATTGCGAAGCAGCCAGGAGATTTCCGTCAGCGCCAGACCGGTTTCACACATAAACCCCTCGTATTGGCCTTTGCCTAAATCCTCGGTCAGTGCCCGGAGGATTTCCGGCTCGTATTTTTGGATGGCGGCGTAGAGCTTTTTTAACTGGGCAATCCGAAAGGCTGTGGGGATGGTGTTTCCTGTCCGGTAAAATTCCCGCTGGCTTTGCAGCAGGGTTTCGATTTCCCGGTTGGTCATTTGCGGTCACTCCTGTCTGTGATTTGGTGGTAGAAGCCCTCCAGCTCCTTTTGGGTCATGAGCCTGGGCACAGGGTACAGGGGATTGGCTTCCTTTTGGGCGTGGCGTGCCATGGTGGGGATGTCCCCTGCCCGGATGCCCTTGAGAGTCCGGGGGATGCCCATGGCGGCGTTCAGTTCCCGGATTGCCCGGATGAAGGCGTTGGCGGCGGCTTCGGGGCTGTCTTCCTCCCTTGCCACCCCTGCGGCGAGGGCGAGGTCACGGAGCTTTTTATGGGCGCATTTGCCGTAAGCCTCCAGAACGTAGGGCATAATCACCGCGTTGGCAAGACCGTGGGGTGTGCCGTACTGACCGCCCAGAGAGTGGGCGATGGCGTGGATATAGCCGACGTAGGATTTGGTGAAGGCAGCGCCGGCTTTATAGGCGGCGTGGAGCATATTTTCTCTGGCGGTCAGGTCGTCGCCATGGGCGCAGGCAGCTTGTACGTTGCCGAAAACCAGCGCCGTGGCTTCCAGCGCCAAACGCCGGGTCTGCCGGGTGGTGGAACGTCCGATGTAGGCTTCCACCGCGTGGGTCAGGGCATCCATGCCGGTGGCGGCGGTAAGGTGGGGCGGCAGAGAGCGGGTCAGCGCCGCGTCCAAAACCGCGTACCGGGGAATCAGAGGGAAGCTCATCAGGGCGTACTTGTGCTGGGTTTCCGGGTCGGTGATGAGGGCAGCCAAGGTGGTTTCGCTTCCTGTACCGGCGGTGGTGGGAATGGCAATCAGGGGCGGCAGCTTTTTCATCACCCGGAGCATTCCCCCAAGCTGGTTCACTGTCCGATTGGGATAGACCACCCGGGCACCTACGGCTTTGGCGCAGTCCATGGCAGAGCCGCCGCCGATGGCAATCAGACCGCCGCAGCGGTTTTTATGGTACAGCGCCAGCGCTTCCTCCACGTTGGCAACGGTGGGGTTGGGCTGGGTGCGGTGGTAGATGGCGTAGCTTACACCGTTTTGCTTCAGCACCGCCTCCAAAGGCGCGGTCAGACCATGCTCCACAATTCCCCGGTCGGTGACAATCAGCACCGATTGGAGCTTTTCTTTTTGAAAAACCTCCGCAAGAGCAGGGCAGGAGGGGATGATTTCGGGCTGGGTATAGGGAAGCACCGGCAGAGCCAGCCGGAAAGCTCCCTGAAAAATCCGGCAATAAGCGGCTTTCAGAAAAAACATTGTAACACCTTGCTTCTAAAAAATCTACCCTGCCATCAGAAGTTGACAAGGCAACATGGTAGAGGATACCACAAAGTAGTTGCCTTGTCAACAAAAAACCGCCCCCCGGTTTTTTGGGGGGGCGGCGATTTTGAGAGAAGAGAGAAAAGTGAAGAGTGAAAAGAAAATGTATTTCCTTCGGAAATATGATTTTCATCCATCCCCGAAGGGGATACCATTTCTCTTCACTCTTCTCTCTTCACTGTTGTTTTGCGCAGCGAAGCAAGCGAAACAACAATCTGCGTCAGCTTTCGTCGCAGGCGGTTAGGAAGGCTTGGAGCAGGTTCATGGTTTCGTCGGACAGCTCGATGCCCTGCTTGAGAAGGTATTTGTAGTTGATTTGCAGGTAGCGCTTCATGGCTTTGCCCATGCCCGGGCCGACACCCATCCCCACATCTGTGGCACGGAGCTGCCAGCATGCGAACAGAGCATTCAGGAATTCCCGGATTTCACTGTCCGCTTCGGCGGCATCCTGACTCTGGGCAATCTGCTGCAGGGTGAAGGAAACCTCGGTGAATACCCGGTGAGAACGGAGCTTTTCCGTGGGCGCGCCGTGACCGATGGTTTCACGCACAGTCTTTTGGAGGAAGCCGGGGATGTTGGCGTTTTGGAAAGTACTCTCTATGGCGGCTCTCAGGGGGGATTGGCTGACCACGTGCATTACGCCGGTGCCGCCCATGGGCACATCCATGATGCATACGCAGAAGGACAGGTCTGTCAGCCCCCAAAGCAGCAGCAATTCTGCCACCCGGGACTGGTAGTAGGGGCATTTGCTTTCATAGAGCCCGGAGATGTACTGCCGGATGGTATTGAAATGGCCGGTGCAATCCGTCACCTTCTGCCGCAGCAGAGTCTGGTCGTGGATTTTGGAAAACAGGTGCTTTTCCAGCTGCACGGAAAGCTCCCAATCATACATCCGGTACAAATCGTAGCTGTACTGATGATACTGCTCATCGAAAATCTGCACGAAGCGCTCCTCCAGATCCACAACGGAACGCCGTGCCAGCTCCTCCTTGTTCTGCTCAAACCATTCCCGCCGCTGGGCTTTGCGGATAATATCCACATAGGTTTCTCTGGGGTGCTCCCAAGTGAGCTTCATGCGCTGCCAGTACAGGTCGTGTCCCTCGTTCAGGACAGCCAGCAGACCCTGACCCCAATCCAGAAACCGGCTTTGCGGAGTTTTCAGAAGCAGGGGCAGCCGGATTTCCGACTTGAGGGGTGCGGCTTGCGCCTGCGCTGCCTTTTGGGAAGGGGAACGCCGGCTGCCGGGGAGCTTTGCCTTCAGATAGGATACCAGACGGTCCATGGCTTCGGGAAAGAAATCCCGGGAGGCATGGATGCCCTGCTTGTTGCGGATGCCCTCCAACTCATCGGGCAGTTCTTCAGGAAATTCGTAATCCCGGGCAAACACGGGGATGATGTTCTTGCCTTTCTTCAGAGCGTAGCCAAGCTCTCTGCGAACCCAGTCGCCCTCGTTTTTGCACCGTTCCAGAGCGTTGGGGGTGGTGCTGAGAATCATAATAAAATCGGAGCAGCCGTCAATGGCATCGTAAATCTGCTCGTTGAACTCTCCGGAGCGCATGGCCTCCACGTCAAAGAATACCCGATAACCCCTCTGAGTGAGGTTATCCGCCACACGTCCTGCCAGCATATCACCGCCTTCCCGACGGTAGCTGACGAAAATCTGATACTTACCCATAATGACCTCCCGACTTGCAAGATTTACTGTCATTCTATCACACTCACCCAAAATTGACAACCCATCCCAATGGGATAAACACTGCAATAAATTGTTGTTTGAAGTTCAATTACGCATATGTCACTTGCCTCTCCCTATGGGAGAGGTGCCCCCGAAGGGGGGGGCGGAGAGGGCATCGTGATTTTCTTAAAGAAAATCACATCGCCGCAGGCGATAACGACACATTTTCCTGAAAATCAGAAAAATTCTAACATTTTTCTGATTGCCCTCTCAGTCACGCCTTACGGCGTGCCAGCTCT
>JAFULI010000130.1 GCA_017473455.1 Oscillospiraceae bacterium | reverse complement strand
CGAGCGTCACGGCAAGCCTTGCAGCGCTGGGGCTCGTTCTGGAAGCCGCGCTCAGCGTAGAATTCCTGCTCACCGGCGGTGAAAACGAATTCGTTGCCGCACTCTTTGCAAACTAAAGTCTTATCTTCGTACATTGATTTTACCTCTCTTCGGTTTATTGCCCGTGAAAGCCCACCAAAACCTGGTTGTAACGCGGACTGGATGAAGTATTGTGGCATTGCCACGAGACGCATTATACACAATGCGGTGTGTTTTGTCAATCCTTTATGAAAATATTTCTGATATTTTTTGGACTTTTATGCAATATTCCAATAGAAATCTGAATCAGATATCAAAAGCAGTTTGTCCGGAGTAGGGAATATGCAGATGCTCGTAGGCAAGGGGGGTGACACAGCGGCCCCGGGGTGTACGGGTCAGGAACCCCAACTGCATCAGGTACGGCTCGTACACATCCTCCAGCGTGACCGCCTCTTCACCGATGGTGGCAGCCAGCGTTTCCAGACCCACCGGGCCACCGGAATAGTTGCGGATGATGGCGGTGAGCATCCTACGGTCGATGACGTCCAGACCCAAGGCATCCACCTCCAGCCGCTGCAGAGCAAGGTCGGCAGCCTCCTTGGTGATGACACCGTCGCCCATAATCTGGGCAAAGTCCCGAACACGGCGTAAAAAACGGTTGGCGATTCTGGGCGTGCCACGGCTTCGGGAGGCGATCTCCAAAGCACCCTGAGGGTCGATTTCCATACCCAAAATCGTTGCGCTTCGGGTGACGATTCGGGCAAGCTCCTCCGGAGTGTACAGTTCCAGCCGCAGGGAAACACCGAACCGATCCCGAAGGGGGGCGGAAAGCTGACCTGCCCGGGTGGTTGCGCCTACCAGCGTAAACTTGGGCAAGTCCAGCCGGATGGAGTTGGCACTGGGGCCTTTGCCCACAATGATATCTATGGCGAAATCCTCCATGGCAGGATACAAAATCTCCTCTACCACCCGATTGAGTCGGTGAATTTCGTCGATAAACAGAATGTCTCCGGGGTTCAGATTGGTCAGCAGCGCCGCCAGATCACCGGGCTTTTCAATGGCAGGGCCGGAGGTGATGCGGATATTGACCCCCATCTCATTGGCAATGACCCCTGCCAACGTGGTCTTGCCCAGACCGGGAGGGCCATAGAGCAAAGTGTGATCCAAAGGCTCACCCCGAAGCCGTGCCGCTTCGATATAGACAGAGAGGTTCCCCTTTGCCTTTTCCTGACCGGTATAGTCCGACAGCCGCTTGGGGCGCAGACCGATTTCTCCGGCATCCTGAGGGGCAAAAGTGGGGGAGATGATGGGAGCATCCAGCTCCTGAGAAAATTCAATACTCATGGGTTATCCTTTCATGACCATGGCACGCAGGGCGTAGCGAATCATTTCTTCGGTGGAAGCGGTGGGGTCGACACCCTTCAGGGCGGCGGCAATCTCTGCCGGGGAGTAGCCCAGCTCCTGCAAGGCAGCGGTGGCGAGGGCAGCGTTGTTGCCCTGCTGCACCGGAGCGGCAGGGGACGGGCCGCTGGAGAAATCCAGCTCCATGGCACCGCCGCCGATTTTGTCCTTCAGCTCCAGAATGATTCTCTGAGCGATTTTTTTGCCCACACCCTGAGCGGCGGTGAGCATTTTTTCGTCTCCGGTCATAACGGCAAGGGTGAAATTCTGAGGGCCGCCGGCACTGAGAATTGCCATGGCAGCCTTAGGGCCGACACCGTTGACGCTGGTCAGCAGTTCAAAGCAGTGCTGCTCCTCCCGACTGATAAAGCCGTAGAGGTCAAAAGCGTCCTCACGGATGGATTCTGTGACGTAAAGACGGGCATTCTGGTTCAGCTTGAGCTGACCGGCGGTATAAGCGGTGACACGGCAGCCATAGCCCACGCCGCCGCAGTCCACCACAGCCAACCCCGGTTCCAAAACAGCCACGGGGCCGGAAACGTAGTAAATCATAAGAAAAACCTCTTTTACGGATTTTGAATCTGTGCCAGCAGGGATGTGGAGGCTCTGCCGTGACACAGGGCGATGGCGACCGCATCGGCGGCATCATCGGGTTTGGGGGCGCTTTGCAGACGGAGCAGCCGCTTGGTCATATCCATGACCTGATGCTTGGTGGCGTTGCCGTAGCCCACCACTGCTTGCTTGACCTGCATGGGTTTGTAGGAATAAACCTCCAGCCCTGCCTGACGGATGGCAAGGAGAATGACCCCCCGACTCTGGGCGACCCCGATGCCGGTGGTGACATTCTGACCGAAAAACAGCTCTTCAATTGCTACCACATCCGGCTTCGTAACCTCCAGAAGCCGGCGCATATCCTCATAGATCATTTCCAACCGGGCGGAAAAATCCATGCCGGCAGGGGTAGTAATGGCACCGCAGCGCAGAAGCTGAAATTGCCCCCGCTGCCCTTCAATCAGCCCGAAGCCGGTAATCCCGTAGCCGGGATCGATTCCTAAAATCTTCATCCCAATCTTCCACCGGTGGCGATGTGAATATAGTACAAAATTACGCTGATGATGACAATCACCAGACCAATTCGGGCTGCCCAGACCTGCCACGCAGGACGGGGCTTGTAAGGCTTATGCTCCGGCTCCGTATCCGGAGAACCGGGCTGAATCTCATCGTGTTCCATAACTTATTCACCTCACCTTTTATGATAGCACATTTGTTTTCATTTGCCTACAACTTTTTTTCTATCCCCGGAAAACAACCATTTGCCATCCTTTCACGAAAAGCAGGCGTGCCGAGACCGGCACGCCTGTGTTTTACATTACGGTGTATTCTCCGTCCCGGCATTGGATGCAGGCGGAGTAGAAGGCAGTCATGGCATCCTCCATATACAAAACGTCCTTGGTGCCGGCAGTTTCGTAGCAGGAGTGCATGGCAAGCTGGGCAAGACCGATATCCACCGAGGGGATGGATACATGGTTCAGGGAAATGTAGCCCAGAGTTGCACCGCCCTTCAGATCGGCACGGTTGTAGTAAGTCTGCAGGGGGACACCGGCATTTTCACAGATTCGCCGCAGCAGAGCGGCGGACAGCCCGTCGGTGGTGTAGCGCTGAGCGGCATTGAATTTGATGCAGACACCGCCATTGACCACCGGTGCGTTGGCAGGGTCGGAAAGTTCCGGATGGTTGGGATGGACGGCATGGACATTGTCTGCCGAAACCACCATGGAGTTGGCAAGCATTCGGAAATGCTCAACTTCCAGCTCCCGGCTGATTCGCTCCAAAGTGCCGCTGAGCAGGGTGCTGTCGGCACCCTGAGGGGAGTTGGAGCCAACCTCCTCACTGTCGAGGATGGTCAGCACCTGTACAGCCTCCGGATGACTGCCCCGCAGGAAACCTTGGGTGCAGCCCCAAACGCAGTACAAATCGTCCAGCGCCTGAGCGGAGATGAATTCCTCGTCAAAGCCCCAAACCGTTGCCTTCTGACGGACATACAGATACAGGTCATGTCCCAGAATTTTGCCGCCGGCGGCTTCATCCAAAGCAGCGGTGAGCTTGCCATAGGCATCCTTGCCGCCCAGCAGAGCCATAGTATCCACCGCCAAATTCCAGTTGCAGCTTTCGTTGACATTGCGGTTGAGATGGATCGCAAGGTTGGGGATCAGAGCCACATCCCGATCCAGATCCACCAGTACAGAGCGGACACCCTCCGGGGTTTCCACCATCACTCTGCCTGCCACACCCAGCGGACGGTCAAGCCAGGGGGCGATAATCATGCCGCCGTACTTTTCTGTAGCAAGACGGGTGTACGTTCCGCCCAGTTCTCCGTTTTCCTTGAGCTTAAAGGAAGGGTGGTCGCTGTGGCTGGAAGTGATCATAAAACCCTTGGGAGTATTCTTAGGGATGCGGAATGCCACAATGGAGCTGTCGCCCCGGCAGATATAGTAGTTTCCACCGCTTATCAGCTCCCAGTCGTCACTTTCGGACAGACGGCGAAACCCTTCCGCCTCCAGAAGTCGGGCAACGGAAGCGGTAACGTGGTAGAGACTGTGTGCCTCGTTGAGAAAATTGCAGAAGTTTTCAATGCGCTGGTTCATGGTATCCTCCGGTTTCAGGCGGTAAGCCGGCAGAACAGTTCAACTTGGTCGGCAATGGTCTGCAGGGCGCTGCGCCAGAAATTCTTGTCAGTCAGGTCAATGTCAGCCACCTTGGCGGTATCCTCAGCGGTGGCAATGGTGGTGGTGTACAGCAAATCCTTGTACTTGGGTACGAAGGCATCCCCTTCCTGCTGATACCGGGCGTAAAGACCCCGTGCAAACAGACCGCCGAAGGCGTAGGGGAAATTATAGAAGGTAGGGCCGTAATAATGGCTCTTGCAAATCCACATATAAGGATGAGGCTGGGAGTAATCCAGAGCATCGCCGTAGCTGCGCTTCTGGGCATCCAGCATCAGAGCGCACAGAGCATCGGCATTCAGGAATTCTTCGCTGCGGCGGTCAAACACCGCAGCCTCAAACAGATACCGGGAGTAGATGTCGCAGATAATCTGGGTGGCATCCTGAAGCTGAGATTCAATCAGCAGCAGACGCTGGGCATCGCTGCCGGCGCTTTGGATGGCGGCAGCCATAACCACGCACTCGTTGAAGGTGGAAGCGGTTTCCGCCAGAGGCATGGAGTAATCCCGGTTCAGGGGCAGATGGGGAAGAATGCAAAGATTGTGGAAGGCATGGCCCAGCTCATGGGCAAGGGTGATGATGGCGGAGAAGCTGCCGTCAAAATTGGTCAGAATCCGGCTTTCTCCCAATGCCTCCACGTCGGCACAGAAAGCGCCGCCGCTTTTGCCGGGACGGGGGAAGAAATCAATCCAGCCGTGGTCAAAGGCATCGGCAATCAGTCTGCTCAGCTCCGGATCGAAGCCGGCAAAGAGGTTGACCAGATACCCCCGTGCCTGCTCCGGAGTAAACTTTTCAGAGGCTTTTCCCATGGGCGCGAAAAGCTCATACCAGGGAAGTCCGTTTTGGTAGCCCAGGATCTCGGCTTTCCGCCGCAGATACTTACGGAATACCGGCAGATATTCCTCCATGGCTTCCAGCATGGCATCCAGGGTACCCCGGGACATATGGGCTTCCTTCAGGGTGCGTTCCAGCGGGGAAGCGTAGCCCCGTAAAGCACAGTCATTCAGAGTTTCCAGCTTGATGGAATTCAGAGCAAAGGCAACGGAATCCCGGATACTGCTGTAGCAGGCAAGCTCCGCGTCATAGGCATCTTTCCGCACCGAGGCATCCGGATCGGAAGCAAGGTTGCGGATTTCGCTGAGGGTGGTCTGACCGCCCCGATAGCTGACGGGAACGGTGCTGGTCAGATACTGCTGCAGGTCGCTCCATGCGTTGCTTCCGGAAAGCTGCATCCGTGCCATGATTTCCTCGCCCTTACCGGGAAGCAGATAACGGCTGCCCTGAGCGATATTGTCAAACAGAAAACGGTAGGGCTGTAAAGCTTCAACGCTATCCACCAGTTCCATCAGATTGGGGAGCTTGGCACAGTAATCCCGAAAAGCGGCATCGGCGCCGGCACAGCCGCCGTAAATCGCCATGAGCATACCCACCTGAGAGCCGCATTCCGGCTGAGCGGTGTCGGCAGCCTGCCGAAGGGTAGCGTAGGTCAGCAGCTTGTTGGCAAGACGGCTGAGCCGCTCCAGCAGGCGGATTCCCTCCGTCAGTACGTCGGCAGGCACACGCCCCGCCATTGTCTGAGAAAAGGCATCCAGTTCCCCAACAACTTGCTCCAAAGCCTTACGGTCGGCAAGATAGGAAGGATCGTCAAAGCCTTTGTACAGAGGATCGAGGTTCCAAATATCATACATAAGCGTAATTGCTCCTATGGTTGATTTTCCCTATTGTACTGCAAAATGCGGTTTCCGTCAACCGTTGGTGAAAAAACGTGGGTCATGGGAGGGATAATGTCGAAATGCATCAAATAGTTGCAAAAAGAAAGAAAAATGATGAAATTTAATGGATTTTGACGAGCGAAAAGTTGCTATAATTCCTTGCAAAAAGTGATTTCTTATGCTAAATTATATTTGTCGCATCGCGGCTGACAGGTTTGCCGCGACCGGGGGAGAAATCTAAAACTGTCAGGAGAGGAAGTTTATGGACAATTGTACGAGTGTATTCATCGCAGATAATTCCGAAGAATTCTGCGCATCCCTTACCGCTGCGCTGAACCGGTCGCAGGGGTTTCGGGTGGTGGGCACAGCCAACGATGGGGAGAAGGCATTGCGGATGATTCCGGAGATGAAGCCGGATGTTCTGGTACTGGATTTGATGCTGTCCAAACGGGACGGTCTGGGGATTCTCAAGAGCCTCAGCACCATGGAGCGTAAGCCCGCGGTGCTGGCAACCTCCGGCTTTGTTACGGATTATGTGGCATCCGCGGCAGCGGCTGCCGGGGTGCGGTATCTGATGCTGAAGCCCTGCGACTGTGAGGCAGTGGTGGAGCGGCTGGAAGAGCTCAGGGGGAGCGCCAACCGGCCCAAAGCACAGCCCGTGCTGCGCCGTTCCGACAGAGCGGGCATCGAATCTATGGTCACGGGGATCATCCACGAAATCGGTGTCCCTGCCCATATCAAAGGCTATCAGTATTTACGGGAAGCCATCATCATTGCCGTTAACGACATGGATGTGATCAATGCCATTACGAAGGTATTGTACCCACAGGTGGCAAAAGCATTCCAAACCACACCCTCACGAGTGGAGCGTGCTATCCGTCATGCTATTGAGGTTGCATGGGACAGAGGAGATTTGGATACGCTGCAAAGATTCTTCGGTTACACAGTTTCCAATACCAAGGGAAAGCCCACGAATTCCGAGTTCATCGCCCTGATTGCGGACAAGCTGCAGTTGCAGATGAAAGCCAGCGAGGTATCCAGTTTTTGAACAGTACCTGAGGACACCCCAACCCGGGGTGTCCGCTTTGTTTTTTGGTGATGCACAGTACGATAAATTGTTGTTTAACTTACAACACAGGCGACTTGGCTCTCCCTTTGGGAGAGCTGGCACGCCGTAAGGCGTGACTGAGAGGGCAATCAGAAAAATGTTAGAATTCTTCTGATTTTCAGGAAAATGTGTCGTTATCGCCTG
>JAFULI010000129.1 GCA_017473455.1 Oscillospiraceae bacterium | reverse complement strand
AATGTGTCGTTATCGCCTGCGGCGATGTGATTTTCTTTAAGAAAATCACGATGCCCTCTCCGCCCCCTTCGGGGGCACCTCTCCCATAGGGAGAGGCAAGTGACATATGCGTAATTGAACTTCAAACAACAATTTATCGTTTACGAATTATCCGAAGCCTCAGCCTATGCTGTCCAGATACCGGCAGGCTGCCATGGCGGCGGTGGCGCCGTCTGCGGAGGCGGTGACCACCTGACGGATGGTCTTGCTCCGGCAGTCGCCGGCGGTAAAGACACCGGGGGTCTGAGTCAGGCAGGTTTCTGTGGAGGTGAAATAACCCCGTTCATCCACCGCTGCCAGATGGGTAAAGGCATCGTTTTCCGGCATCAGTCCCACAGCAAGGAACGCACCGTCCACGGAAATCCGGGTTTCTTCCCCGGTAACGTCGTTACGAAGCCGCAGACCGGAAAGACTGCCCCCTTCACTTTCATAGCCGGTGACCAGAGTGCTGAAAAGCACCTCTACATTATCCCGGGCAATCAACGCATCGGCAAGGGTCTTTTCTCCGGTGAAGAATGCCAGATTCTGCACAATGGTGACCTTGCGGCAGACCTCGCTGAGAAGCAGCGCCTCCTGCAAAGCAGAGTTGCCGCCGCCAATCATCGCCACATCCTGACCGGTGTAGAAAGCGCCGTCACATACAGCACAGAAGCTCAGTCCGTTTCCGATGAGATCTTCCTCACCTTCCAGACCCAGCAGACGGTGCTTCACACCCACTGCCAGAATGACGGTTTTTCCTTCAAAGGCGCTGCCCTCTTCCGTGTGGGCAAGGAAGCCGGCATCCGTCTTTTCCACGGAAACCACCTTTTCCAGCTCCACATCCGCACCCAGAGCCATGGCTTGTTCCACCAGCTTGTCCGCGAATTCCGCACCGCTGATGGCAATGGTGCCGGGGATATTCTCTACCTTGGGAGAAAAGGCAATCTGACCGCCGAAGCTGTTCTTTTCAATGACCAGTACGGACTTCCCTGCCCGTCTGCCATACACAGCAGCCGTCAACCCGGCAGGCCCGCCGCCAATGATAATGATATCGTACATATTTTCCTCCAAGTCTGCATCCATAGCGATGCGGTTTGTAAGATAAATTGTTGTTTACGCACCCAAGCCCCAAGGATGTCATCCTGAGCGGAGCGAAGCGGAGTCGAAGGATCTCGAACGTAAAGGTTGGAAAACTGTCGGAAAAGATATGAAAACCGAACAAATAGATCCTTCGACTCGCTTACGCTCGCTCAGGATGACATACGTTTTCGGTGCGGAGGTAGGCTTTCAAACACCAATTTATCTGTTCATTCAAACACTTACTCACCCTCCCGGGGGAGGGTGAGTGGGATGTGTTACAGAGTTGCCAGATATTTTTTGATTTCGGGAACGCCGTAGTAGCTGACGTTTCCTTCTTCGCCGCAGAGCACCAGCGTGGGAGCGCCCTTGACACCATACTGACGGCACAGCTCCAGATTTTCTTCGGCAATCCGCTTCTCGTAGGGGATGCCGGACTTGGCAAGCAGTCCCTCCGCTACCCGACAGTTGGGGCAGGTGACACGGGAGAACAGAATTGCCTTGACATGGCTGCTCTCAGGGACTTCCACCGGCTCTGCCTTGACAGGCTCGGAAACCACCACCGGCTCAGGGCGGCTGACGGGAGCGGACAGAGGCAGTACGGAATTTTCCACATCGTAAACCTTGCGGTCACGGAATTCCTGAGACTTGCCGTCGTTCCAGTTCTGCACCGGGCGGTAGTAACCGGTGATCCGGCTGTAGACCTCGGTCTTCTTGCCGCAGTGGGGGCAGGTGTACTGCTCACCGGTGAGATAGCCGTGGTCGGCACAAACGGAATAAGTGGGGGACATGGTGTAGTAGGGCAGCTTGAAGTTCTCGGCAATCTTGCGAACCAAAGCAGCCGCTGCCTGCCAGGAGGGGAGCTTCTCGCCAAGGAAGGCATGGAAGACAGTACCGGAGGTGTACCGGGTCTGAAGCTCGTCCTGAATCCCCAGAGCGGTGAAAATGTCCTCGGTGTAGCCCACGGGCAGGTGGGAGGAGTTGGTATAGTAGGGAGTGCCGTTTTCGTTGGCGGTGATGATGTCGGGGAATTTCTCCTTGTCATGCTTGGCGAAGCGGTAGGTGGTGGACTCGGCAGGAGTTGCCTCCAGATTGTACAGGTCGCCGTAAAGTTCCTGATAATCGCTGAGCCGCTCACGCATATGGTCCAGCACCTGCTGGGCAAAGAGCTGCACTCTTTCGTCCGTCAGGTCGGCACGGAGCCACTTGGCATTCAGACCCACTTCGTTCATACCGATCAGACCGATGGTGGAGAAGTGGTTGGAGAAGGTGCCGAGATACCGCTTGGTGTAGGGATACAGACCGTTCTCCAGAAGCTGGGTGATAACGGTACGCTTGGTCTTCAGGCTTCGGGCAGCGATGTCCATGAGCTTGTCCAGACGGGTGTAGAAATCCTTCTCGTCAGAGGCGAGGTAGGCAATTCTGGGCAGGTTGATGGTGACCACACCGATGGAACCGGTGGACTCACCGGAGCCGAAGAAGCCGCCGGACTTTTTCCGCAGCTCTCTCAAATCCAGCCGCAGACGGCAGCACATACTCCGAACGTCGGAAGGCTCCATGTCGGAGTTGATGTAGTTGGAGAAGTAGGGAGTGCCGTACTTGGCGGTCATCTCGAACAGGAGCTTGTTGTTCTCGGTTTCGCTCCAGTCGAAATCACGGGTGATGGAGTAGGTGGGGATGGGATACTGGAAGCCTCTGCCGTTGGCATCGCCTTCAATCATAATCTCGATGAAGGCCTTGTTGACCATATCCATTTCCTTCTTACAGTCGCCGTAGGTGAAGTCCATCTCCTTGCCGCCGACGATGGCTGCATGATCCTTCAGGTCGGCAGGAACCGTCCAGTCCAGTGTGATGTTGGAAAAGGGTGCCTGAGTACCCCAACGGGAGGGGGTGTTGACACCGTAGATGAAGGACTGGATGCACTGCTTGACCTCGTCCTGACTCAGGTTGTCAACCTTGACGAAGGGAGCAAGATAAGTATCGAAGGAGGAGAATGCCTGAGCGCCTGCCCATTCATTCTGCATGATGCCGAGGAAGTTCACCATCTGGGAACAAAGAGTAGACAGATGCTTGGCAGGAGAGGAGGTAATCTTGCCGGGAACACCGCCCAGACCTTCCAGAATGAGCTGCTTCAGACTCCAGCCGGCGCAGTAACCGGTGAGCATGGAAAGGTCGTGCAGATGCAGAGCGGCACTGCGGTGGGCTTCTGCCACCTCAGGGTCGTAAATCTCGCTGAGCCAGTAGTTGGCGGTGATGGCACCGGAGTTGCTGAGAATCAGACCGCCCACGGAGTAGGTAACGGTGGAATTCTCTTTTACACGCCAGTCATTGATCTGCAGATAGTTGTCCACCAGATCCTTGTAGTTAAGCAATGCGGAATTGACATTGCGAATCTTCTCCCGCTGCTTGCGGTAGAGGATGTATGCCTTGGCAATGTCGGAATAACCGGAAGCGGAGAGCACCCGCTCCACGCTGTCCTGAATGTCTTCGACGCTGATCAGGCCGTCTTTGATCTTGGGCTCGAAGTCGGCGCTGACCTGCAGGGACAGCATATTGATCACACTGGGGTGATACACTCTGCCCACAGCCTCAAAGGCTTTGATCATGGCAGCACCGATTTTGGAAATTTCAAATTCTACGGTACTTCCGTCCCGTTTCACAACACGATACATGAAATATCCTCCTTTTATCTTTAGATGACACCGACACGTTGGTATCGGTGATGGGTTGACAAGGTGAAAAAACCTCCGTCCCGACTTTGAAAAAGCCGGAGAACGGAGGTTATTATACAAGATGCAGATGAAAATGTCAACTCATGACGACAAGATGTAGTGTGTTTATTTTGTGCGAAAACACAATATATTGTTTTTAGCCTCTGACTTCGATTTTGTTGGCGTAAGGGGTCAAAATCTCAACATATTCGAACATTTGAACGTCTTTCGGAGGGGAAAGTCGGGAATCCGGAACGGAATCCCGGGCGACAAAGAATTGCAAAAACCATTTTTTCGCCTTTTTGCCCAAAGCCACGGTTTGTACCCATTTGCCCATTTCCGCAATATGCTCTGGGCTGTGCAGTTCGGCAACTACGGTGGTGCGAAGCTCATAGTCTACATGGTCTTCCAGCAGAAAGGCAAGACTCTCCTGAACCGGTGACAGAGAAAGGTTGGCAATTCCGGTGGTCAGGGGATATGCTTCGGGGCTGTTTTTGACATCCATAGCCACGTAATCCACCAGATGCTCCGCAACCAGCGCCTTCAAAACCTGAGGATTGCTGCCGTTGGTGTCCAGCTTTACGGGATACCCCAAAGCCTTGATGCTCCGAAGAAACGCCGGCAAATCCGGCTGGAGGGTTGGCTCTCCCCCGGTGATGCACACGCCGTCCAGAAGTCCCTGACGTTTTTTCAGAAATGACAAAAGGGCTTCCGGCTCCATGGCGGATTCCACGGAGTTGTCCAGAATTTGTCCGTTGTGGCAGAAGGGACAGCGGAAATTACAGCCCGGAAGAAAAACCGTACACGCCACCTTTCCCGGAAAGTCCAGCAGCGTCATTTTTTGCAGTCCTGCAATCTTCATAAGTCCCCTCCTGCGGTCATGGTTTCTCTATTCTACCACAGCTTCGCCAAAAAGCAAGGACATCCTGAATTTACCTGACTACCTTGATTTCCAGTCGGGTGTTTTCCGAAGTGATGGAAAGCCAGTAGGTTTCCGGGGTGTCGGGGTAAGCAAAACTGACGTAGTATAACTCCACAGTTTGGGTTTCCCCTTCTGTCATGGACAGCTCCCGAAAATCTCCGCTGCCCAAATCGTCCTCACTGCGGTAGCTTTCCAGCCACAGACGGATGTTTCCGGTACGTCCGGCGGTGACCTCCAAAGTGATGTGGTTGTTGGGAGCTTGGGAGGTGTCGATATCCACCACACGGATTGCCGCGTATGCCTTCGCCTTGTAAACGTGGTGAAGGTCGAGCTTTCCGTTTTGCCATGTACCGGTGTAGCAATCGTTGGGGTGATACTGCCGGGCATCCCGAATGGTTTCCCGAAGCCCCTCCGGGAACGTAAGTACCTCACCGCCGCCGTAATGACTTTCCACCCGGCTGATTGTGGCAAACCCCGGCTCCAGACGGTAGATGCATCCGCCGGTTTCGATCCACAATGTACCCTTTGGCGCCGGACTATCGGCATCGGTTTCGTCAAAGGCGGCATCGCTGAGCTTGGGAGCGGCTTCTCCGGAGGGTGTCAAAGCCTCCAGATCCCGAACAAGGGAACGGACAAAGCTGTCGCCCTGAATCACTTTAGAGGAAAAGCCTCTCCCCGACCAGTCATACTGCCGGAAGGTTATCTCCGGGAAGAGAATGTGATTGACTGTCTGTTTGTCCTCGTCGCTGAGATATCGGGTGCGCCAGTGGGAAAGATCCATAAAAATGCCGCTGTGGGTCACATACTGAAGGGTTCTCCCTCCGGCGTTCAGGGTGAAATTCGCGCAGCTTTCCGGCAGGTCATCATGCCAGATGCCCCGGTTGAGAATGGCAAGCAGGGTTTCCTGCTGCGCTTCGGTCAGCTCCACTGCCTGATGATCCGGGCCGGTGCAGGTCAGGGGTGGGGCAAAGGGCTTCGGTTCGCCAGTGGGCTTTGTGAGAAGGGGGGAATCGGAAGGCAGAGTATCTATGATTACCTCATGCCTGCCGCATCCGGCAAGAAAGCAAAGCACCAGACAAAGAAAACAAACTAAGAATCGTTTCATGGTTATCATCTCCTTCACCAATCTACTCGTCCTTTTTCTTCCGTGGTTGCATTTCCTGTAACATTATCAACAAAAACCCTTGCATATTCCAAGAATTTTTGTATAATAGTATCACAATGGGCGTAATATCCAAAACGATTTATTTCTAAGGAGGAATTTAATTATGATGAATACCCCGACTCCCCATATCGCCGCCAAGCCCGGTGATTTCGGCAAGACTGTCCTGATGCCCGGTGATCCTCTGCGTAGTAAGTTCATTGCGGAGAATTTTCTGGAGAACCCCGTTCTTGTGAACAATGTCCGTGGTGTTCAGGGCTACACCGGCACCTACAAGGGTGTCAAGGTCAGCGTGATGGCATCCGGCATGGGCATGCCTGCCATCGGCATCTACTCCCATGAGCTGTACAATGCCTACGGTGTGGAGAATATCATCCGTGTCGGCTCTGCCGGCTCTATTCAGGAGCATATCAATCTGTATGACATCGTTCTGGCGCAGGGTGCCTGCACCGACAGTAATTTTGCCCACCAGTTCCATATCCCCGGCACCTTCGCTCCCATTGCTTCCTATGAGCTGCTGAGCGAGGCAGTCAAGGCTTGTCAGGCTGTGGGTGCTACCTACCATGTAGGAAACGTCAATTCTTCCGACGTGTTCTATGGCGACCATGCCGGTGTCCCCGAAGGACTGGACAGCCTTTACGGTCTGAAGAAGATGGGCGTTATGGCTCTGGAAATGGAAGCTGCCGCTCTGTATATGAATGCTGCCCGCTACGGCAAGCGCGCTCTGTGCATCTGCACCATCTCCGACCATGTTCTCAAGGGTGTGGAGACTACTTCCGAGGAGCGGCAGAATTCCTTCACCACCATGATGAAGGTGGCTCTGGACGTGGCGGTTGCCATGGAGCAGGGCTGATTTCCCCACGGAGGAGGGAATGCTATGAAGCGTATTTTTCTGATTGTTCTGGATTCCTGCGGCATCGGCGCCATGCCGGACTCTCAGGCATTCGGGGATGTGGGGGTAAATACCCTGCGTTCCTGCACCAAATCGGAATACCTGCATATCCCCAACCTGCTGGCGGCAGGTCTGGGAAATATCGACGGTGTGGAGGGACTTGCTCCCGTGGCGGCTCCCACCGGTGCCTTTGCCCGGCTCACAGAGCAGTCCATGGGCAAGGATACCACCATCGGTCACTGGGAGATTGCCGGACTGGTTTCTCCCCAACCCCTGCCCACCTACCCTGAGGGCTTCCCTCAGGAGGTTCTGGATGCCTTCACCGAGGCTACCGGCAGAGGCTGTCTGTGTAACCTGCCCTACTCCGGCACCGATGTCATTCGGGATTACGGGCAGGAGCATCTGGATACCGGCAAGTGGATTGTCTATACTTCCGCAGACTCCGTATTTCAGGTAGCGGCGCATGAGGAGCTGGTACCGCTGGAGGAATTGTACGATGCCTGCCGCAAAGCACGGCAGATTCTCCGTGGCAAGCACGGTGTGGGCAGAGTCATTGCCCGTCCCTTTGTAGGTACTGCCGGTGATTTCCGCCGTACCGCCAACCGCCACGATTACTCTCTGGAACCCCCCGGAACCACCCTGCTGGATGCGGTGAAGGCGGCGGGTATGGCATCCATCGGTGTGGGCAAGATTCACGATATCTTTGCCGGTGTGGGTGTCACCGAACACGTCTACAACAAGAGCAATGCCAACGGCATGGAGCATACCCTGCACTATGCCGATCAGGATTTCACCGGACTGTGCTTTGTCAATCTGGTGGACTTTGATATGCTCTACGGTCACCGCCGGGATATCGACGGCTATGCCAAAGCCCTGACGGAATTTGATGCATGGCTTCCCAAGTTGATGGAAAAGCTGGGGGACGAGGACATCGTTATGATCACCGCCGACCATGGCTGTGACCCGGCATACACCGCCACCACCGACCATACCCGGGAATATGTGCCTCTGCTCATTCTGGGCAACAAGGTCAGAAATGTGAATTTGGGTACACGGAAGCGGTTTGCGGATATCGCCGCCACCTGCGCGGAGCTGCTGGGAGTTGAACTGGATACCCCCGGAGAGAGCTTTGCCGGGGAAATCATAAAGGAGTAAGCCTATGACACCGGAAAAATTGATGGATTTGGCAAAGCAGGCGATGAAGCAGGCATATGCTCCCTACTCCGGCTACTATGTGGGTGCGGCATTGCTGTGTGAAGACGGGTCTGTGTATCAGGGCTGCAACATCGAAAACGCATCTTACAGCCCCACCAACTGTGCCGAGCGCACCGCCTTTTTCAAGGCCGTATACGACGGACACCGAAAATTCAAGGCGATTGCAGTCTGCGGCGGCAAAGGCGGAGAAATCACCGATGCCTTCTATCCCTGCGGTGTCTGCCGTCAGGTGATGCGGGAATTCTGCGACGATGATTTTATGATTTACGTCATTCTCCCCGGCGGCAGTTTTGAAAGCTACACCCTCGCCCAACTCCTGCCCAGCGGTTTTACCCTGTGATTATGGAATTTCTGTGAATATTTCTTGCTTTTTTTCTAAGACATGATATAATTCAAGTGTCCCTAAAATATAACAAAGGAGTTGTACATTATGGATTTCCTGCGTAAGATTTTCCCCATTGCCTTCGGTGTCGTTCCCAAGGAGACTCCCACTCTGGTTAAGAGTATCATCATCCACGTGGTGATTGGTGTGGCATGGAGTGTTGTGGCTTTCATCCTCGGTTGGATTCTCGGTGCGGTCATGGGTGATGCTGCCAAGATTATTACCATCCCCATCGATATTGTCGGCTATGCTGTCAGCCTGTACAGCACCGGCGGTGTTGTCCTGTCCATCCTGAAGTTCGTCAACGTCATCAAGAACTGATATTCCGATCCAAAACCACCCGTGCCATCCGGTACGGGTGGTTTTTCATCCCTCGTTTTTGGTTGATCAATGAGGGATGAAACGCAATTGTTTGTGGTTATTCAGAACTTGTGTAAGTCCTTAAATTTAGAGTCCTTGTTAAAGTAACAAAAAAGAGGTTGCGCTTACACTTGTAGGCGCAACCTCGTAGGTCGATACAAGCTTGTTGAAAAAGCCAAAACATTTTTGCTGCTTTTTCAAAAAAGTGTTGCATTTTTTAAAAAATGTGGGATAATGTAAGTGCTTGTTTGAAGGGTTTTCGAATCCTTTGAAGCGCCCGTTGAGTGTTGGTAGCGCTCAACGGGCTTTTCTTTTTTGTGAGCTGCAAAACCAGATGTGTATATCACAAGCGAATTGTTGTTCGCCTAATTACAACTTCATCTGATTCGTCACTTTTCCAGCCAGACTTTGCTTTGCAGATCGGATATACCGAGTCGAGATCATCGTTGTTGGAAATCGTAATAAATTCAGAAAACCATACATCTCTGGAAAACATATACTGCGTTTGTGGTGTCTTGATAATAACGGCCATATCCATGGCAAACTGAATCCCATCAGCACGGGTTACCACATCTCGTACAATGCGAATTTCTTTGATAGTCTGCTCCACAGATTCAGTAGCAATAACTTCTCCGGCCATTGGTTTAAAATCACCGGCGTGCATGCTAACAGATAAGCATGCAATGTCTTCTGTTTCAATCCCCACAGTAATCGGGGTCTGATTGCACCGGAGTTCATATGCGGTTCCGTCAATATGGAGTAGTACATTTCCATAGGCTCCGGAAGCTATGGGGGAATATGTGTACCCATTAAATGTTTTTTCAATAAGGGTCTGAAGTGCTGCAATTGCTGCAGCATCTATTGTTGCATTAACCATATGCTACCTCCTTACTTGAAGTGGATTTTCTGGTCCTTTATAAGAGGAGATCCAGAAATGGATATCTCCACCGCAGGACTTCCTGGTGTGGATGTAATTAATCGGTGGACAATCCTGGTTCCGTCGTCCAAAACTGTCATTGTTCCTTTTCCGTTACTCAATGGAACGGTTGTGCCTCCTTTTCCAATTTGTTGGTAGAAATGGGTAGAGGTTGTAACAGGGGTGCCGGTAGTGATTATTCTGCAATTCTTTCCCTTAGCCCCCAAATAGCCGTGTATTGTTAAACCATATTGTTGAAGTCGCCAGAATTTCGTTTGCTCGTGAATAGGCTGTGGAGAAGTTGGGTTTGTATACTACGGGCATAGACATCACTCCTCTTCGTCGGCAAAAATATCGTCAAATACGGTTTTGAGCAACGTTTCTGCTTTGCGGAGCTGCTCTGGATCAAGCTTACCGAGGTTGCGCTGTAGATAATGCAACTCAGGGTTTGGCGCAGATGTTTGAGGTGCATCTGTTATTCCTAACAGGTAATCAGTGGAAGTTCCAAGTGCTTTTGCAATTTTTGTAAGGATTTCTCCGCTAGGTGTGCGAGATCCATTTGCGTAATAAGACATTGCGGACGGTGTGATGTTTATTTGCGCAGATAACTGTTTTTGTGTAATACCCTTTTGGCGCATAAGGGATACAAGACGATCACTAAAGATTGACATAAACGGACACCCCTTTCTTGTCATTCGAACATTATTATATCAGAAATTATAACATTGTCAACTGTTTCTGTGGTAGAAAAATTTTTTACCACAACATATTGTGGTTTTTTAGTTTCTAATTTCACAATATTACATCAAAACCCTACACCAGTCGTTTAACGAATGCAACGCAACACCCCCATTTTTCACAAAAAATGCAACGCTCGTCCCCTTCGTGCTACATTGTATCAAAATTGGTAGCAGTTAAATTATAACACCAAGCGGCTGGTTCTTCCACTGAACCAGACGTTTGGTATCAATATTTTGCAGCCTGTACCGATCGGCACAGGCTGCTTTTTAAGGGGATTTTTTTACAGCCGCTTTTCATCCCTCGTTTTTGGTTGATCAATGAGGGATGAAACGCGAATTTTCTTCTTATGTGGATTTCTATTGCTTTTTCTCACAAAAATATTGCATTTTATTTGGTAATGTAGTATAATCCTATGTTGAGAAAATTTGTTATTTAAGGAGCTATGGAATATGGCATCTCAGGATAAGATTCGTAATATTGCCATCATCGCCCACGTTGACCACGGTAAGACTACCCTGGTGGACGAAATGCTGAAGCAGGGCGGTATTTATCGGGAAAATCAGGCGACCGTGGACCGGGTCATGGACTCCGGTGATTTGGAGCGGGAGCGTGGTATTACCATTCTGGCGAAGAATACCTCTGTGCATTACAAGGATTATAAAATCAATATCGTCGATACCCCCGGCCACGCCGACTTTGGCGGCGAGGTAGAGCGGATTCTGAAGATGGTCAACGGCGTTATTCTGCTGGTGGATGCCGCGGAAGGCCCCATGCCTCAGACCCGTTTCGTGCTGCAGAAGGCACTGGAGCTGGGACACAAGGTCATCGTGGCGGTGAACAAGATTGACAAGCCCGATGCCCGGATTCAGGAGGTCATGGACGAGGTTCTGGAGCTGCTGCTGGATTTGGATGCTACCGATGAGCAGTTCAACAGCCCCACCGTATTCTGCTCCGGACGTCAGGGTACGGCTGCTTACGGCCCGGATGAGACCGGCACCGACCTGAGCCCCTTGTTTGAAACCATTGTCAACTATATCCCTGCCCCGGAAGGGGACGAGACTGCCCCCCTGCAGCTTCTGGTCAGCTCCATTGATTATAATGAGTATGTGGGCAGAATTGCTGTGGGCCGTGTGGAGCGTGGCACCATTCGGGTGAATCAGGAAGTGACCATCTGTGACTATCACGACGAAAGCCTGAAGCAAAAGGGCAAGGTCGTTGCCTTGTACGCCTTTGACGGTCTGGGCAAAGCCCCCATTCAGGAGGCTTCCGCCGGTGAAATCGTCGCCCTTTCCGGCATGGCGGATATCACCATCGGACGGACTTTGTGCGCACCCGATGCGGTAGAGCCGCTGCCCTTTGTGAAAATCAGCGACCCCACCATTGAAATGACCTTTGCCGTCAACGATTCTCCCTTCGCCGGCAGAGAGGGTAAGTTTGTCACCTCCCGAAACCTCCGTGACCGTCTGGAGAAGGAGCTTCTGAAGGACGTTTCCCTCCATGTTACCGAGGCAAGCACCGATTCCTTCAACGTTGCCGGCCGTGGTGAGATGCACCTGAGCATCCTGATGGAGACCATGCGTCGGGAAGGCTATGAATTCAGCGTATCCACCCCCCGTGTTCTGACCAAGGAGATTGACGGCAAGCTCTGCGAGCCCATCGAGCGGATGGTGGCAGATGTCCCCGAGGAATGCATGGGCGCAGTCATTGAGAAAATGGGCCGCCGTAAGGGTGACCTTCTGGGTATGACCCCTATGGGCAGCCGTTACCGTCTGGAATTTTTGGTTCCTTCCAGAGGTCTGTTTGGCTACCGCAGCGAATTTTTGACCGATACCCGTGGCGAGGGCATCATGTCCAGTGTGCTTCACAGCTACGCACCTATGAAGGGCGAAATCGAGCGCCGTCTTACCGGCTCTCTGATTGCCCACGAATCCGGCGAGGCTGTGACCTACGGTCTGGCGGCGGCGCAGGAGCGTGGCGCACTGTTCATCGGCCCCGGCACACCGGTGTATGCCGGCATGGTGGTGGGCATCTGCAGCCGGAACGAGGATATGACCGTTAACGTCTGCAAGCGCAAGCAGCTTACCAATATGCGTGCCTCCGGCTCTGACGAAGCCCTCCGTCTGGTGACCCCCAGAAATTACTCTCTGGAGCAGTGTCTGGAGTTCCTTGCCGACGATGAACTGCTGGAATGCACCCCCAAGACCCTCCGGATCCGCAAGCGGGAACTGGATCACAGCACCCGTATGCGTGAGCTTATGAAGAAGCGTAATCAGGAGTAAGCCTGATACCATAATAAAATAAGGAGGCTTTATCATGAAAAAGAGAGAAAACCGGAAACAAAACCGGGAAGCAAGCTGTCCCTCCCGTCGGATGGAATTGCTCCGTGGAATCAGCAGCTCCCTGCTGATGATGGCATTTGGTGTACTGCTGTTGCTTCGTCCTGACTTCGGCACCCGTACCGTGGCATCGGTGCTGGGCTGGGTTCTGATTGTGGGCGGCGGTATCTGCATTGCCCTGAGTCTGCTGAACCGGGATGTTCTGGGCTGGCATGAGCTGCTGCTCGGCATTGCCATGGCAGCGGTGGGCATCTTTATCGTGATTAAGCCCAATGTTCTGGTGGCGGCATTCGGCATCATTCTGGGTGTCTATACCGGTATCCACGGTGTGATTTCTCTGTTTGAGGGCTTCAAGCTGCGGAAGCTGGGCTACGGCGGTCAGGTAAGTCTGGTGCTGGGCGGTGTAATGCTGGCACTGGGAATTGCGCTGGCGGCGGTGCCTATGGGCTTTTCTCTGCTGCTGGTGCGGATTTTCGGCGGCGCTATGATTTTGTGCGGCGGTGTTAATCTGTTTAACCGCACCGTAACCTCCCGTGCCATGTGCCAGCCCAAAGTAAGCAAGGAAGAGGAAAAAGATCAGTGATGCTGTTTGATACCCATGCCCATCTGGACGACCGTGCCTTCGATGCCGACCGGGAAACCCTCCTTGCCTCCCTGCCGGAGCAGGGGCTGGGGATGGTGATGAACCCCGGCTGCTCCCTTGCCTCCTCCCGGAATGCGGATGCCCTGTCCCGGCAGTACCCATGGATTTATGCCGCGGTCGGCTCCCATCCCGATGCCGCCGACGAGGTAAACGATGACGTTCTGGAAGAATATCGGAAGTTATGTAAACTAAACCCAAAGATCCGTGCCATCGGTGAGATTGGACTGGACTACCACTACGAGGATATTCCCCGGGCGCTGCAGTTGAAAGCCTTCCGTGACCAGATGGCGCTGGCAGCGGAGCTGGCGCTGCCGGTGATTGTCCACGAACGGGATGCCCATGCCGACGGTATGGCGGTGGTAGAGGAATTCCCCACCGTCACCGGTGTGTTCCACTGCTATTCCGGCTCTTTGGAAATGGCAAAGGAACTGGTGAAACGGGGCTGGTACATCGGCTTTACCGGTGTGCTGACCTTCAAAAATGCCCGAAAGGCGGTGGAGGTTGCTTCTCAGCTTCCCCTTGACCGTCTGGTGCTGGAAACCGACTGTCCCTACATGGCGCCGGAGCCTTTCCGGGGCAAACGCAACCACCCCGGCTATCTGTACCGCATGGCAGAAAAGCTGGCAGAGCTTCGGGGCATGACCCCGGAAGAAATCCAAGCCATCACCATGGAAAACGGCAAACGGCTTTATAGAATCTAACCCCAAAACTATTTGCATGAAAGCTGATGAAAAACGCACATCCCCGAAAGTTGGGATGTGCGTTTCTTTTATTCGTTTCGAAGGTCGGTGACAATTCTTCCGTCACTAATGGTGATGGTTCGTTCTGCCATTGCCGCTATGGTAGGATCGTGGGTTACGACCACAAGAGTGATGCCTTTTTTGTTTAGCTCACTGAGGATTCTTATGGTTTCCATTCCGGTGTGAGAATCCAGTTGCCCGGTAGGTTCATCTGCCAAAAGAATATCCGGCTGGGTTACAATTGCTCTGGCGATGGCCACTCTTTGCTTTTGCCCGCCGGAAAGCTGATTGATTTTCTTTCGTGCTTGGTCCCGAATTCCTAAGCACGCCAACGCATCCATTGCGTGGGCTTTTACTTTCCGGAATGACATTTTGCTGAACAGCAGGGGAAGCATAACATTGTACAGAACGGTCTGGTTATGGATGAGCGCAAAATCCTGAAGAACAAAACCAATATGCCGGTTGCGAATGGCTGACTGCTTTTCATCCTTCATCTGGGAGATATTCTCCCCTTTCAGCAGGTATTGTCCGCTGCTTAAGAAATCCAGACACCCAATTATATTCAGCAATGTGCTTTTCCCGGAACCCGAGGTACCACATACAGATACGAATTCTCCCTTCTCAATGGTCAAATTCACATCCCTTAAGGCATAAAAATCCTGACCGCCGACCTTGTAGATTTTACTTACTTGATGTAGCTGTATCATCATACACCTCGCAAATATGTTAACGGTGAGTGCTTAGCCATAGAAGCCCGTGTCACAATCAGGCAGACCACTACCGTTATTAGATAATACCCCAGTATCGGGAGCAATGCATCTTTTGTCACGGAAAAACCGCTCAAATCCAGAATGCCCAACCAGTCCAGTGTGGGGGCGAGAAAAACAAATGCCGTGTTTATCAAAATCGGAACCACGGCGAGGATACTTGCCGACACAAAGACAATACCGGAACACCGGGGCTTACTGCATCCACACAAATACCAAACAGCCAGTTCTTTTTCTTTTTTTCTCACCATCAGCAATACTGTACTCAGGTAAGCAACAGTCGCAGATAGCAGCAGGAACAGCGGCCTGGGAAGCCATTGCTTCAACCTTTTCGACACATGAGCTTGAGTATTTTCAGTGATATCGTCAAGAGAAACGGCGATTCCTTTGTCCATCACCTTTTTCAGAACGGTATCTATTTGTTCCTGAGAAGCCCCTTCCTGAAAAGCAATGATGTAGTTCTGTTGGTAGTTTATTTCTGCCAATGAGCTAAGTCTGGAAATAACCTCGTCTGTTGCCTGCATGATAATAATGTTCTGTGCGGATACAAGATAATCAGCAGTAGAATTGGTACTGGAAGATGAAAATGTTAAGTGCTTGTACGGTGCCTGTATATGCCCGGCAACTGTGAAACTGGCTGTGCTGTACTTAGGTTGGTAGAATTCCAGTTCAATGGCATCCCCAGTCCGAATCCCTTGAAACAGTTGACTCCCCAATACACAGCCATTGGGATTCTTAGAAAAATCAATTCCCATCTCCTTTAATTCCGGGAACGCATACAGAAGCTCCGGTTCGTACAGCACAATACTAATACCGTAATCTTTATAACTCAGAGGATTAGCCGTACGAATGGTATAAATTTTCTGAACGGAAGGATCTTGCTCTATTGCTTGCAGTTCTTCAATGGTGACACCGCCCAATTGAAAATTCCCATTTACCAAATCTTTGGGATCGGGGAAGGATTGGATATAGTACGCGTTTTCAAGAGTGGTTTCTTTAACTGTAGTATAATCCGTGGTGACATAGCGGATTCGGGCGTAAGTCAGTACACCAATCAGAATAGTGGCTGTCATCATCAGAGACAGAAGCACGGAGGAAATCCGGATGCCCCGAAAGAAGGAGCGGAATAAATGAAGCGTTTTCATTTTAGTTCCCCTTTACAGAATGGTCTGACGTGCCTTGATTGGAGACATTTTAGCATATCTTCCAAGAAATGCTGCCAAAATCACCACAGTGATAACAAACATCATCAGAAAAATCACGATGTAATCTCTAAGGGAATAGACCAGACTATCTGAAACGTTGATTTTGGAGAATATTGGTTCATATAAGACCCGGTGAAGAACCAGACCCAAAGCATTGGCTGCGGAGGAAAGCAGCAATCCCTCCCAGTAGATCATAACAGTTAGAGAAGTTTTGGATGCACCAACTATCATGCTTACTATATTTTCATCCATCCCTGAATCCAGAACATATAGCAGCAAAAACATAAACGAAACTGTAGCCACCGCAAAACACAGGCACATAAATGTCAATTCTTCTTGTGACGCATTCCTGTCTGATAACTCCCAGATCTTTGGGGTCTTTATTGCGTCTCCGGGAAACATTTCTTGCAGAACCTGAGCGACTGCATCGTCGCTAAAATTCTGTCGATCCCGGGCAACAACATATAAATTAGTGACCGGAAGCTGCTTTTGTTGGAAATCCTTGCATGTAATATAGTATTCTTCCCCCGTGTGCTGTCCGATTACGGTAAACTCCCCGCAGGGAAGATCCAGTAAGTCTCCTACAGTGCTCGGACAATCACTGGGAACGATGACTTGCCCTGTTCCTGAAAACTCCACATTTCCCTTCATCCGGATGACAGGTGGTTCGTCCGTGACAGAAGCAAAAATCAGGGTAGGATAAATCGCGTGCTGCTCTACCTGGTGACACAGCACTACGGACTGCAGTAGTGAGGATTCGTTCAGTATCTCAGTAGAAGACAGAAGTTCATTAACGTTTCTGTGCTCCTGAAACCGCACGGTATATTCCCGATAATAGATCTGCTGAGAATCCCGGTTATTAACGGCAGGCAAAAGATTACCATACAGGTATGCAAAAACTAATCCGTTGATTATGCCGCCAAGAATGAATAACAGAAAAATGCCCTTATTATTCAAATAGTATTGTATCAGACGGTTTTTGAACAAGTATAAAAATTTCATAATTATGTCATCTGTCCGTATTAGAATCCTCTGCCAGTCAACAGGAGAGAAACTTCTCAATCACAGTAATAATTCCAAGAGGTTTTTCTTTTATTTGGTGTGTAATAATTTTACAACAAATGGTCTTTTATTGTCAAGTATTTCCTTGTTAATTTTTTACTCCTCTCAAATATTGCCGGTTCGAGCAAGGGGATTCCAAATAGGTCGGTATGAAAGTTGTAAAAAATAAACACCAATTCCATACACGCCCGGTTGTTTACCGGCTGGGAAGTAAAAAATCGGGGTTCGGCAGGGAAAAAGCGAGAAAAAGTTGTTGACCTGATTGCATTTTTGGGTTATAATACCCTAGCATGACTATCTATGGTCATTTATGATGTGTTGCTGCGGCCTAATGGCTGTCGAGCATATGAAATCAATAAGTAGGAGGTGTACCACATGAAGCGTACCTATCAGCCCAGCCGTCGTCATCGTTCCAAGGTTCACGGTTTCCGGAAGAGAATGGCTACTTCCAACGGCCGCAAGGTTCTTGCCCGCCGCCGTGCCAAGGGCCGCAAGGTTCTGTCCGCCTGAGCGAAGAGACGCAAGTGAAGCACTGCGTAACGCGCTGACAGCGAAACGGGAGGAATGTGCGGGGCGATCATTCGCCCCGCTCCCTTTTTAGATGCGTGTTTTTGAAGAATACGCCAGGAAAGGAAATGCTATGAAATTCTCCAGGAGCTTAAAACTCAACCACATATTCCGTCGGCTTTACCATACCAACGGCCATGCCAATGCCTATATGGTGCTCTATGCCCGAAAAAACCGCACCGGTATCAATCGGGTGGGAATTACCGTCAGCAAAAAGCTGGGTAAGGCAGTTGTCCGCAATCGGGTGCGCCGCCGTCTTCGGGAGGTCTACCGGCTCAATGAAGAGCGGTTTGCTCCGGGGTGGGATATTGTGGTGGTTGCCCGTTCCCGGGCGGTGGAAGCGGATTTCCGCAAGCTCACCGAGGGATATCTGGCATTGGCGGAAAAGGCAGGCGTTCTTTTGCCGCCTCAGAGGTGATTCGCACCCATGAAGAAGCTGTTCCTTGCCCTGATTCGTTTTTATCAGCGGGCTATCTCGCCGTGTTTCCCCGGTCAGTGCCGGTTTCGTCCGACTTGTTCCCAGTATGCCTATGAGGCAATCACCAAATACGGTGCGCTGAAGGGTGGGTATCTTGCCCTGCGCCGCCTGCTGCGGTGCCATCCTTTTTATAAGGGCGATCCCTTCGACCCCGTTCCGTGACTTCCATGATTTTTAGGAGGATAGTCAATGTTTCTCGCATTCAAACTCAGTGATATCATCACTGTCCCCTTTGGATGGCTGCTGAGTGTGCTGTATGACTTCACCAACAACTACGGTCTGGCTCTGATCATCTTTGCGGTGATCGTGAAGCTGATTCTGTTGCCCATCAGCGCCATTACCAAGAAAAATTCCATGAAAATGTCCCGGCTTCAGCCGAGAGTTCAGGAAATCCAGAAGAAGTATGCCGACGACCAGATGAAAATGAACGAGGAGATGCAGGCGCTGTACAAGCGTGAGAAGGTCTCCATGGGCGGCGGCTGTCTGTGGAGTTTCATTCCGCTGCTGATTCTGTTCCCTCTGTATGCCGTTGTGCGTCAGCCCATCCAGTATATGCTGGGTGAAACTGCCGAGGCTGCAGTGGAGATCGTTAAGGTTATCAAGGATGCTGCTCCTACCCTCTTCTCTAAGAACGATTATTACGATCAGATGATCGCCGCTCCCCTGATTCCGCAGTACTGGAATCAGATTAAGGAAGCCATTCCTGCCATTGCGGACTCCGTCCGCGAGGGTGTCAACTTCGATTTCTTCGGCATCAACCTTGCCCAGAATGCCCAGTGGAAAGTCTGGTCGGATAGCTGGCAGTGGGATTGGAATCACATCGGTGCGTTCCTGATTCCCGTGCTTTCTGCCACCAGCCAGCTCCTTTCTATGTTCATCTCTCAGAAGATGAACAATTCTGTCATCAAGAACGAAAAGGGTCTGGGTGACGAGGAGGCTGCCAAGAAATCTCAGGCAAATCAGTCCATGAAGATGATGATGTTCATGATGCCCCTGATGTCTCTGTTCATCGGATTCTCTTACCCGGTTGTTATGAGCCTTTACTGGCTGGTGCAGGGTCTGGTTGCCATCGTGATCGACGTGATTCTTACCAAGCACTACCGCAAGGTTTATGACGCGGAGGATGCTGTGCGTCTGCAGGAGGCGCTGGCTCAGGAGGCTGCCGAGGCTGAGAAGGAGCGTATCCGCGCCCAGCGCCGTGCCGCCAACCCCGAAGGCATCACCGAAAACACCAGCAAGAAGAAGCTGCAGCAAAGACAGCGCGCCGAGCAGCAGGCTGCCAAGGCCGCCGCTGCCAGAGAGTATGCTGCCAAAAAGGGCATTGCAGAGGAAGAGCCGGAGGCAAAGACCACCCTTTCCGGTGTTACCGACCGTCCCTACTGCAAGGGCCGTGCCTATGACCCCAACCGCTACAGCTCTCAATCTACGGAGGAATAACCAATGGAGAAAAGTATTGTAACTACCGGCAAGACCATTGACCTTGCCATTGAAGCTGCCCTGTCCCAGTTGGGTCTGGACCGGGACAGCGTTTCCGTTCAGGTGCTCCAGCAGGCCAAGGCAGGTTTTCTGGGCTTTGGCACTCAGCCTGCCAAGGTGCAGGTGACCTACGAGGTGGCAGATCCCACCCCCGCGCCGCAGGCTCCCAAGAGCGCTCTTGGCTCTGCTTCCCGTTCCAAGCCCAAGCCCGCTGCCGCTCCTGCCAAAAAGCCTGAGGCTCCCAAGGCGGAAGCTCCCAAGGCAGAAGCACCGAAGGCTGCTCCCAAGGCTGAGCCTAAGGCAGAAGCCCCCAAGTCCAAGCCCCGTCAGCCCCGTCCCGAAACTCCCAAGGCTCCCAAAGAGCCGAAGGTTTTCGCTCCTGCCGAGCCCGGCTCTGTTGAGGAAAAGATTGAGAAGTTCCTCACCGGACTGCTGCGGAATATGGGCTCTCAGGCTGTTCCTCATGCCGTCAAGGGTGAGGACAATACATACCATGTGGAACTGGTGGGCGAAGACCTTGGCTACCTGATCGGCCGTCGGGGTGATACGCTGGATGCCATTCAGCATCTGTGTAACTATGCCATCAACCGGGATGTGGAGGGTCATGTCCGCATCAATGTGGATGCTGAGGACTACCGCCAGAAGCGGGAGGACAGCCTGCGTAAATATGCCCGTAAGAAGGCACAGCAGGTTCTCAAGGCTCGCCGCCGTACCACCCTGGAGCCTATGAACGCTTATGAGCGTCATGTCATCCACGCAACCCTGCAGGAGATGGATAACATCACCACCTACTCCACCGGCACCGAACCCAACCGCCGTGTGGTCATTGAATACGTCAGATAAAATTCAATCCCAACGGGCTGTCTCAATTGTTTGAGGCAGCCCTTTCATCATGTTGTATAAATGCAAGGATAAATTGTTGTTTGAAGTTCAATTACGCATATGTCACTTGCCTCTCCCTATGGGAGAGGTGCCCCCGAAGGGGGCGGAGAGGGCATCGTGATTTTCTTAAAGAAAATCACATCGCCGCAGGCGATAACGACACATTT
>JAFULI010000128.1 GCA_017473455.1 Oscillospiraceae bacterium | reverse complement strand
CGATAACGACACATTTTCCTGAAAATCAGAAAAATTCTAACATTTTTCTGATTGCCCTCTCAGTCACGCCTTACGGCGTGCCAGCTCTCCCAAAGGGAGAGCCAAGTCGCCTGTGTTGTAAGTTAAACAACAATTTATCGCCCCGTTTATACAACATGACGAAGGGGCTGGCTCAAACAATCGTTTTGAGCCAGCCCCTATCTTGTATCTTGTATCTTCGTTACAGCCAGCCGGCGTCTTCCTTTTCGGATTTTCTGCCGCGGCGGAGCAAGGTGTGGACAGCTTCGGCGGCACTCAGGTTTTCATAAAGCACCCGATAAGCGGCGGTGACAATTGGCATTTCTACCCCCTGCTTTTTGCTCAGCTCATAAGCGGAAGCGGCGGCATAGTAGCCCTCCACCACAGCGCCCACTTCCTCCATGGCTTCCTTGGCGGTCTTACCCTGACCGATGAGGATACCGGCACGGCGGTTTCTGGAGTGCATGGAGGTACAGGTCACAATCAAATCGCCAACACCGGCAAGTCCGGCAAAGGTATCCTTGCTGGCACCCATGGAGATGCCCAGTCTTGCCATCTCCGTCAGAACACGGGTCATGAGCATGGCTTTGGTATTGTCACCGCAGCCCAAGCCGTCGCTGACACCGGCACACAGAGCAATGACGTTTTTCAGTGCCGCACCCAGCTCCGCACCCACGGCATCGGGACTGGTATAGACACGGAAGGTATCGGACATGAAGGTATCCTGCACCAGCTCCGCAAGCTCACGGTTTTCGCAGGCGGCAAGGCATCCGGTGGGAACATCCAGCGCCACCTCCTCGGCATGGCTGGGGCCGGTAAGCACCACCACGGGCTTCCCGGTTTCCTGAGCAACCACCTCGCTCATACGAAGCAACGTACCGTTTTCAATGCCCTTGGTCACAGAGACCATAACGGCATCCTCATCCAGATAGGGCGCAACCCCACGGCAGACACTGCGGATGGGGAAAGAGGGACTTGCCATCACCACCAGCTTACAGCCCTTGACACAGCCGTAATCTCCGCTGATTTTCAGGCTCTCAGGAAGCACCGCACCGGGCAGGCGGATATTATGCCGCTCCTGCTCCATCTGGGGAATGAGATTGGTTTCAAATGTCCAAAGGGTCACATCATGACCGTTTTTGCAAAGGCGGATCGCCAGGGCAGTACCCCAGGCACCGCTGCCAACAATAGCAATTTTCATTTTTTCGATCCTTTCTTGAACAGGTTGGTCTTTCGCTCCTCCCCTTTGACAAGGCGGACGATATTCCCCCGGTGCATAAACACCGCCAACGCACCCATGGCAATGCCGCAAATCATAACGAGCAAATCGTCATGGTGGAAAATCCCGAACCCAACGGCAAAGGTGACGGATGCCACCAGAGAGCCAAGAGAAACATAACCGGTAATCAGGTAAATCACCGCAAAGACACCCAGAATGAGAGCGCCGATTCGCCAGTCGATGGTGAAGGCGATCAGGCAGCCGCTGAGGATGCCCTTACCGCCTTTGAAGCCCAGCAGGGCAGGAAAATCGTGACCCACCATCAGGGAAAGTCCGCCAATTGCCATGCCGGCAAGGCTGCCGACGTAGTCTTTCAGCACCAAGCTTCCCAGCAGGCAGGCAAGCACTGCCTTACAGCCGTCCACAAGGATGACACCCACAGAACCGATTCCGCCGTAATTCCGGGCGAAATTGGTCAGACCCGCATTGCCGCTGCCGTGGCTGCGGACATCCTCATGCGCCATCAGGTTGGACATCAGCACCGCACCGTTCAGGTTACCCAGCAGGTAACAAGTCAGAACCGTAATCACAATGGCATAGACCATGGTTCACTCCTCCTTATCGCCCTTTTGACGGATGGTAATCCGCACCGGTGTTCCCTTCAGACCGAAGACCTCCCGAATCTGATTTTCCAGATATCGCTGGTAGGAGAAGTGGAACAGTCGGGCATCGTTACAGAAAATAACGAAGTGAGGCGGCTTGGTACCTGCCTGCGTCATATAGTAAATCTTCAGCCGGCGACCCTTATCCGAAGGGGGCTGGACACGGGCGGTGGCTTCTGCCAGAATACTGTTCAGCGCACCGGTGGTAATCCGGCTGGTATTCTGGCGGTAGACCTCCCGAATCATGGGGAAGAGCTTATCCACACGCTGACCGGTCAAAGCAGAAAGGAAGACCACGGGGGCATAGAGCATATAGCTCAAATCCCGACGGACATCGTTTTCCAAGTCACGCATGGTGTTGGTTTCTTTATTTTCCACCGCATCCCATTTGTTTACCACGATAATGGCAGCTTTGCCTGCCTCATGCACCAAACCGGCAATCTTGGTATCCTGCTCGGTGACACCCTCGTTGGCATCCACCAGAATCAGGCACACATCCGCACGCTCAATGGCGCTGATGGTACGCATATTGGAATACTTCTCAATAATGTCGTCCACCTTGCTCCTGCGGCGCGTACCGGCGGTATCGATGAGGCAGTATTTCCCCGTTTCGTTTTCATAGTAGGAGTCGATGGCATCCCGGGTGGTGCCGGCAATGTTGGAAACGATCACCCGCTCCTCCCCCAGAATCTGATTGAGGAGGCTGGACTTACCCACATTGGGCTTACCCACAATGGCGACGTTGATGATCTCCTCCCCTTCGTCCGCATCCGCTTCCTCGGGGATATTCTCCAGCACCCAGTCCAGCAGGTCGCCGGTACCGTGGCCGTGGACAGCGGAGGTTTCAAACAAATCCCCGATGCCCAGAGAGTAGAATTCATACACGTCGGGATTCACAAGGCCAATGGAATCGCACTTATTCACCGCCAGCGCCACGGGCTTGCGGGATTTGCGGAGCATGGTGGCAACATCCTGGTCAGCCGCGGTGACACCGGAGCGGACATCCACCACCATAATGATGGCATCCGCCAGCTCAATGCCGATTTCCGCCTGACGGCGCATGAACTTCAGCATATCATTCTGGGTACCCGGCTCAATACCACCGGTATCCACCAGAGAAAAGCTCCTTCCGCACCACTCGCAATCCCCGTAAATCCGGTCACGGGTGACACCGGGGGTATCCTCTACAATGGAGACCCGCCGTCCGGTGAGCTTATTGAACAACATGGACTTACCAACGTTGGGTCTGCCAACGATGGCAACCAAAGGTTTTGCCATGTGCAACACTTCCTTTCTTCAGGAACATCTGATTTATTATCTCACAGATTACACAAAAATGCAATCCCGGATAAGGAAAAAGAGGAAGGCTGAAGCCTTCCTCTGCGTTTCCGCTTTTCCTGCCTTAGTCAGCCTTGGCGGCCAGGACCTGACGGCCATTGTAGGAGCCGCAAGCCTTGCAAGCTCTGTGGGGCATGACGGGCTCACCGCACT
>JAFULI010000127.1 GCA_017473455.1 Oscillospiraceae bacterium | reverse complement strand
CGCCGCAGGCGATAACGACACATTTTCCTGAAAATCAGAAAAATTCTAACATTTTTCTGATTGCCCTCTCAGTCACGCCTTACGGCGTGCCAGCTCTCCCAAAGGGAGAGCCAAGTCGCCTGTGTTGTAAGTTAAACAACCATTTACCGTACAATTTTCATCAGTGGGCTTCTCAGTAAGACAGCCCGTTTTTTGTGGATGAAATTCGCCTTTTGTTCAATACTAATGCAGAGGTGATTTGTATGGCAAAGCAGGGAATGAAACGGTTTTATCCCAAGCACAAGAAGAACGATACCACACCGGTGCCGGAAATCAGCGGCAAGGCGAAAAGCGGAAAGACCAAAGCACCCCCAATCATTGCCGGGACAGCGGCGCAGACCTTCAAGGTGTACCATGCCCGTCCCCATGGAACAGAAATTCCTGCCGCATTTCGGGGCATTGATAACGATTTGGCGGCGGAAAATATGCTGAACGACTTCGATATGACCGCCGCAGACCTTCAGGATTTGAAGGGTCAGAGGGATTGATATGGAATCTCTGTGGGAGAAAAACCGGAGCATCCCGGAATTCCCCCGGCTTCCCGGGGATATCCGTACCGATGTGCTGGTGATTGGCGGCGGCTTGGCAGGACTTTTGACGGCATACTGCCTGACGCAAAAAGGAATCTCCGTGGTGCTGGTGGAAAAGGAGCGGATTTGCTCCGGAGTTACCTCCGGCACTACCGCAAAAATTACGGCACAGCATGGGTTGATTTATCACAAGCTGCTGAATGACTACGGGAAAGAATATGCCCAAATGTACCACCGGGCAAATGCCCGTGGGGTGGAGCGGCTGAAAGACCTTTGTCGAAAGGCAGACTGCCGGTTGGAGGAAAAGGACAATTTTGTCTACAGCACCGACCCGATGAAGCTGGAAGCGGAGCTGACCGCTCTGCAGAAAATCGGCGTGGATGCCAAGTTCACACCGGATATCCCCTTTCCGGTGGAGGTGGCAGGTGCGGTGGGGTTTGCCAATCAGGGACAGTTCGATCCGCCGGTGCTGGCGGCATATCTGGCAAAAGACCTGACGATTTACGAACACACTAAGGTACGCGCCATGATTGGCACCACCGCGGAAACGGAGCATGGAAAAATCGCGGCAAAAAAGGTGGTGGTTGCCACCCATTTCCCTTTTATCAATAAGCATGGAAGCTATTTTCTGAAGCTGTACCAGCACCGTTCCTATCTGACAGCATGGCAAAACACCCGACGCATCGGAGAGCTGTATGTGGACGACAGCCAAACCGGATACTCCTTCAGCAGTTTCGGTGACTATTTTCTGCTGGGTGGCGGCGGTCACCGTACGGGAAAGCAGGGCGGCAGTTATCCGGAGCTGATTTCCTTTATGGGACGTTACGATGCCAATGCCCGGGAATGCTTCCGCTGGGCAACCCAGGATACCATGAGTCTTGATGGCATTCCCTACATTGGAAACTATTCCAAACACACTCCGGACTTGTACGTTGCCGCCGGTTTCAACAAGTGGGGTATGACCGGCTCGATGGTCAGTGCTGAAATCCTCAGTGCCATGATTGCGGGGGAAACGCCGGAGGATGCGGCGGTATTCTCTCCATCCAGAAGCATCTGGAAGCCGCAGCTATTGGTGAACGGATTGGAAAGCACCAAAAATCTGCTGACCCCCACCCCGAAACGGTGTCCCCATCTGGGCTGTGCGCTGAAATACAACAAGGAAGAACGAAGCTGGGACTGTCCCTGCCACGGTTCCCGATTTTCCGAAACCGGCAAACTACTGGACAACCCTGCCAATGATGACCTGAAAAAATAACCCCGGCTACTGATAAATTGTTGATTAGTAGGGGTCGGCACCGACCACGGCCCGAGGATCGATGTGGGCATCGACCCCTACCTTCAACCAACAATTCACCGCAGTATCCGAATTCTTAATATTTGTTTATTTTTTGAAAAAATTACATACAAATCCGGATTATCTGCTATAATACCCTCGATTGGCTTTTGATATGAAACAAGAGAGGAATAGAGAAAATGAGTGATTTTTTTGGTTTTGGGGGTTATCAAAGACCCATTGAGGGATATTTGTCCTGGCAGCATCTGACCTTTGTGTCGGTACTGACGGCGATTATGATTGGACTGGCGGTATTTTTGGGACGAAACAACCGAAACCGCTCCGAACGGGAGAAAAACCGTGTTCTCGTTGCCGCTGCCCTGCTGATGGATGCGGTGGAGATATTCAAAATCGTGGTCATCAGCATCCGGGATCAAGACCCCATGCACTGGCTCAATGAGCTTCCCTTGTTTCTTTGCAGCATCCAGCTCATCACCCTGCCCATTGCGGCATTTTCCAAGGGAAAGCTGCGGATAGCGGCACTGGATTTCATCTGCATTTTCGGCTTGCTGGGGGCAATCCTCGGAAACTATCTGGCAGGCAATATTTATGCTTATTACCCCGTCATTTCCGTAGATACAGTGGCTTCCGGCATTACCCACTCTATTTCCGGCTTTGCCGCGCTGTACATTTTTATCTCCGGCATGGCAAGCATGGAAAAGAAGAATATGGTCAATACCTTCCTGATCTTGGGGTGTTTCGGAATAGCGGCATACATTGCCGACATCACTCTGGACTGCAATTATATGTTCCTAATGCAGGGGGACGGTACACCTTATGATATTCTGTATAATCTGGTAGGCGGCAACCCGGTGCTCTACCCCATCGGCGTGATGGTGCTGTTTGCTATCTATATCACCGGGTTTTACGGCATTTATCAACTGATTCAAAACAAAAGAAAAACGGCATAACAAACTCCCTCCGGAACGAAAAATGTTCCGGAGGGAGTTATGGATTCTGCAGATATCAATCTGTGCAACCTATGAGAAATAGAAAAATATGGATTGACAATTTTATCTAGCTGCATTACAATAATACCAGATAAAGGATTTTATATTACTTCAACGGAAAAGGCGGCTATTCTGCAACGAAAGTGGAAAATAAAAAACAATAGAGAATCAATTCCTGTTAAACTGTATTGTGCTTGGTGGAGACCGGAAACAGACATTGACTTGAGTAGGAGGTTATAACTATGAAGGCTGTAAAACGTGGAATTTTATGTATGCTTACGGTTCTGATGTGTTTAACCGGGCTGACGGGTTGCAGTAAGTGGACCTACACGACTTATGTAACAGACGATTATTTTAACAGGATTGGTTTTGGCCCCTTGTACTATATATGGATAGAGTATGATGATTATGAGAACCCGGATGCCCCTAAGGAAATTACCATCGAACAAGACGGTAAAAATTATACTGCTGCCTATAAACATACACACCGGATGTACAATTATTCGTACAGCTACGATTTGTATGAAAGTGAAGAATTGGTGGTTTACAAGGCTTCGGAAACAGGTTTTACTCATTATGTCTATTTTAGAACCACAAAAGGGGACTATCTGTTGCCGGAAATTGATGACCCGGAGGGAACCGCCATTCAAATTGCGAATGCTTTCGTGGCCCAATATGCAGACCTCTCTGACTATCGGCGAACCGTAAAATATGAGGATGGAAGCAAAACAGAGGATGATATCACCTATCCTTATGGCGAATATTGTATTACGTACACCAAGACAGTGGGAGACTTGGATACCAACGATCTGTTTGAGATCATTGTAAATTCCAAAGGAAACTTAGTGAACTACCTTATTGGAGAATTGGGAAGATATGACAAGCTTTCGTCAAGGGACATTTCTTTGGATGCTGTGAATGACAGCATTACAGCTAAGCTCCAAGGGGAATTGTACGAATTGAAGGGTTACAAGTATGTTTCCCACGAAATCAATGAGCAGGTTTTGTGCTATACGGCAACGGGAGATTTGGCAGTCCGTACGGATATGCATGTTCTGTATCGCAACGATGAAATGAGTGAAGAGCGGTTTCGCACCGGTGTCACCACAGTGATAACAGATGGAGATCCTGTGGGATACGAGGAATCCAGAAGCAGGTACAAACACGAAACGACGTAAGAGGTTACTAACATAATTTACGCCCCTGTTGCGGTTTTGCAACAGGGGCATTTTCGGTATTAAAGGTCGCAGTGCAGCAGGTCTTGCAGAGTTTCTCTGCGGACGGCGAGGTAGTGAGTTTCGGGAGTCAGCATGACCACCGGGGGACGGGGGATGCGGTTATAGTTGGATGCCATGGAATAGTTGTAAGCACCGGTGGTGAGCACCGCCAGCAAATCTCCACGGACGGGCTTGGGCAGGAGTACATCCTCCTGCAGCAGGTCGCCGCTTTCGCAGCAGCTTCCGGCTACGGTGCAAAGGAAATCTGCCTTGTCCTCCATTCGGCTGGCAGGCAGGACGGTATATTCCGCCTGATACAGCGTGTACCGGGGGTTATCCGCCATACCGCCGTTGACAGCGGCATAATTCTTGAAGCCGGGGATTTCCTTGGTGCCGGTGACATGGTAAACCGTCATGCCGGCATCGGCAACGATGCTTCTGCCAGGCTCCAGCAAAATAGCGGGCTTCTCCAGACCCAGACGGGTGCAGGTTTCGTCAATGAGCTTGCCGATGTTGCGGATGTTCACGGCGTAGCTGATGCTGCCGTCCCGATTGGTGTAGGGCACTGCCATGCCGCCGCCCAGATTCAGCACCGGAGCGCTGAAACCGTGCCGTGCCTTGATGTCAGCCAGAAATTCCAGCATCATCACCGCGGCATCGCAGAAGGGAGCATGGTCAAAAATCTGAGAACCGATATGGCAGTGGTAGCCTCTCAGCTCCACATTGGGGAGGGACAGAGCGTAAACCACCAATTCTTCCGCCTGACCGGTTTCGATGGCAGCACCAAACTTGCAGTCGATGCGTCCGGTGTTGATTTTTTCATGGGTATGGGGGTCAATACCGGGAGTCAGCCGCAGCAGCACCTTCTGACGGATACCCTGACGGGCAGCCTCGGCATTGATGGCATTCAGCTCGTCCACATTGTCGCAGACGAAGTGACCGATACCCTGCTCCATGGCAAAGCGGATGTCAGCGTCGGTCTTGCTGTTGCCGTGGAAGTAGGCATTTTCCGCAGGGAAGCCTGCCTGCACCGCGGTATACAGCTCACCGATGGATACTACGTCCACACCCATCTGCTCTTCACGCATGATTTCGTAAATCCGCTTCAGACTCAGCGCCTTACTGGCATACAGAGGCATAGAGCCTTCCGGCAGGCAGGAAGCCATAGCGTTCCTGTACTCCCGGCAGCGATTGCGGATCACGGTCTCATCCATGAGCATCAGGGGGGTGCCGTATTCTTCGGCAAGGGTAACGGTGTCATAACCGGCAAAGGTCAGGTGACCTGCCGCATTCACCGCAAGGTTCTTGTAAATCATAAGGTTTCCTCTTTGTTTGTTACAGCATATGCCCCAGCATTTCTTCCCGGCTCATGGGGCTGAGGTCTGCCGGGGCGATATCGAAGATGGTATAGCAGCCGGTCATACCCCGTGCCTTCATCTTCATAGCTGCCCGGGCGCAAGCCACCAGCACACTGGCGGTAAACTGGGGATTGGAGTCCAGAGTCAGCTTGTATTCAATGGTCTGGTGGTTTTCACCCTCCCAGCCGGTGACACCGCTGCGAATCACGCTGCCGCCGTGGGGCAGACCGCTGTGATCACGCTTCATCTGCTCCATGGTGATGAATTCTACGGTGGTGTCGTAATCAGAAAAATAGTTGGGCATGGTCTTGATGGCGTTTTCAATGGCGGCTTTATCAGCACCCTCCTGGGCTACTACATAGCAGTAACGGGTGTGCTTTTCCCGGGTGGTCAGCGTGGGATTTTCTCCGCTGCGTACCCGATCCATAGCCTCCGGTACGGGAATGGTGTACTGCCGGCAGTCCAAAACCCCGGGGATCCGGCGCACAGCATCGGAATGTCCCTGACTCACACCCTTGCCCCAGAAGGTATAGTCCTTACCCTCCGGCAGGATAGCGGAAGCGTACAGCCGGTTGATGGAGAACAGACCCGGATCCCAGCCAAGGGAAATGAAGGCAATGTGACCGCTTTCGGAAGCGGCAGCATTGACGTTGGCATAGTGACCGGGAATGTTTGCGTGGGTGTCAAAGCTGTCGATGACGTTAAAATCCCGGGCGATGGCAGGGGTCATCTTGGGAAGATCCGTGGCGCTGCCGCCGCACAGAATCATCATGTCGATGCGATCCTTCCAGCTTTCCACCTCGTTGGTGGAAACTACGGGAACGTCCGGAGTCATAATCTTGACGGTGGCAGGATCCCGACGGGTGAATACCGCGGTCAGCTTCATATCCGGGTTCTGACGGATGGCACACTCCACGCCCCGTGCCAGATTACCGTAGCCGATGATACCGATATTAATCATAATGAGAACACTTCCTTTAATGAAAGTCTGTGGTTTAGTGTATACGGATTTGGCGGGATTAAACCCGAATGCCCAGAGCGCGCATCCGCTGCAGAAGCATCTCGTAGTGGGCATCCTCCATGGGAACCAGAGGCAGACGCAGACGGTTCTGGCAGAAGCCCATAGCAGACATGGCAGCCTTGGCAGGAATGGGGTTGACCTCGCAGAACAGAGCGTTCACAAGGGGCAGATACTTCTTCTGCAGCTCCATAGCCCCTGCCACGTCTCCTTCAAAGAACTTCCGGCACAGCTCGGAGGTTTCCCTGGGCATCACGTTGGACAGCACGGAAATCACACCCTTGCCGCCGCAAGCCATGATGGGAACGATCTGGTCATCGTTGCCGGAGTAAATGTCCAGCTTGTCGCCAACCACAGCGGCGGTCTCAACGATTTTGGAGATATTGCCGCTGGCTTCCTTGATGGCGCGGATCTGGGGATGCTCTGCCAGCTTGGCATAGGTGGCAGGCTCAATGTTCACACCGGTACGGGAGGGAACATTGTACAGAATAATGGGCTTGGTGGAGGCATCCGCAATGGCGGTGAACATTGCCACCAGACCCTTCTGGGTGGTTTTGTTGTAGTAAGGGGTGACCACCAGCATGGCATCGTAGCCAATCTCGCAGGCATAACGGGTCAGGTCGATGGCATAGGCGGTATCGTTGGAGCCGGTGCCGGCAATCATGGGCACCCGACCCTTTGCCACCTCAAGGGCATACTTCAGTACCTGACGATGCTCGTCGTCCGTCAGGGTGGAGCTTTCGCCGGTGGTACCGCAGATTACCAGAGCATCAATGCCCTCGTTGATCTGCCATTCAATGAGCTTGCCGAGGGCTTCGTAGTCCACACCGGTTTCCGTCATGGGGGTGACCAGAGCGGTGGCGGCGCCTGTGAAAATACTGTTTTTCGTCATAATGCAGCACTCCTTTTCATTGCAATAAAAATAACCGATGAATACCATCGGCTATCAAGAATCATCGATACTCCGGGTATCCGGGCTTCGGTGAAAGATGATAGCACTCCGCGGATGCGACAGTCAGACAAGTCTTATCCCGCCTGACCAGAAAAGCCTTACGCCTCGGCTCCCTTCGGCGACGACCCCTTTCCCAACTGCCACAACCCTGCGAAAGTCTCCCGGCAATGGTACTGATGATGCGACGCTCCTCTATCATGTGTAACTATTTGATTACCAGAAGTGTACCATACATCCACCCCTATGTCAACAAAAATGTTTCCAACCCACGTACTTTTCCCAAAAAGAAACAGTCATAACAATAAATTGTTGTTTCACCGCCTTTGGCTTATCACACTCCGTGAGTTTACAGATACTAGCATCGTAATTTGTAAAACAATCGTAGGGACACCGCTCCTGCGGTGTCCGCGGACACCCGGGGACGGGTGTCCCTACAAGAAAAGGAGACAGATATATATGAAAGCAACCGGCATTGTCAGATGCGTTGACGACCTTGGGCGTATTGTGATTCCCAAAGAAATCCGCCGCTCCCGACCCAGCCGTGAGGGTGCCCCTTTGCTGACAACATTGACATCAATCGACAGGTTTAGTTAGGCGACACATAGTATAATGCAACGAATGACAGAAAACGATTGATTGTTGCGATGATGTATGATATATTTTCATGGAGGGCATCCTGTTTAATAGCGAAAGACCTGGTCGTCTGGAACTTCTTTGCAGGATTGTCCTCTTTTCTTATTGTTTTCAGCTTGGCAATAAAGATGAGTATAAATCTTCTCCTTTTACAAATAATATCATCGTAATTTGTAAAACAATCGTAGGGACACCGCTCCTGCGGTGTCCGCGGACACCCGGGGACGGGTGTCCCTACAAGAAATGGAGAAAGAATATGAAAACAACCGGCATTGTCAGATGCGTTGACGACCTTGGGCGTATTGTGATTCCCAAAGAAATCCGCCGCTCCCGACCCAGCCGTGAGGGTGCCCCTTTGCTGACAACCAATTGACTTGCTTTGCATGGCGATACATAGCCTTGTATAAAGATTAACAGCGCAGTAAATTACTACTGCGCTGTATATTCTATTTCGTGAGCATTATACAAAATATCCCACAAGATTCCATAAGATAAATATCTTTGGTAATCTGGATCGTTGCTCTTTGGTGGTTTCCCGTCTGGAGTATTAAATGCATCCACTTCAATTTGCTCTAATTCAGACATCATTTTTTCAAAACCTTCAGCGTCCAAATCAAAACCAACAACACAAAGTGTATATTTGCTTAATCCGAATTTTTGCAAAGCCTCATCCGTTGCGATTGGTGAAAATTTCACATTGGGACAAACATCGGGTAAACGAGATTGAACAATATCAAAGAGGGGCTTTTCCATTTCTAAATATACCATCGTTCTCACCTTCCATGCTTATTATATATCACACTAAATAAATTGTAAATCCTAACAGTATAATCTTCCCCTTTTACAAATAATAGCATCGTAATTTGTAAAATAAGGAGATAGAAGTTTGAAACAACGTAAGTTAAGCACCATCTGAAAAAGGGCGCACGAAAACAGACCACCTTGCGGTAGCCGAAAAAATATAGCGAAACAGTCTATCCAGAGGCACTGGGTGTAACAAGATAGCCCTGACGCTGCAAAATG
>JAFULI010000126.1 GCA_017473455.1 Oscillospiraceae bacterium | reverse complement strand
CCACCGCAGGTGTTCTCACTGCCGCCGTAGTGCTGCTGGTGGGTGAGCTGTGCTTCAATAAGTCCAAGGACAATTTTATTCTGTATATCTGATCTGGGTGAATGAATATGGACGAAAAGAAAATCATGATCGATGTGGATCATGTGACCATACGCTTCAATCTTGCCAGCCAGAAGGTTGACAATATCAAAGAATACCTCATCAAGCTGGTGAAACGGGAGCTGATGTTTCAGGAGTTTCTGGCGGTGAAGGATGTGAGCTTTCAGGTGCGTGCCGGAGAGGCATGGGGTCTGATTGGTACCAACGGCTCCGGTAAGTCCACCATGCTCAAAGCCATGAGCGGCATCCTGAAGCCTTATCAGGGCAGCATCAAGGTCAACGGCAGCGTAGCCCCTCTGATTGAGCTGGGCGCGGGCTTTGACCCGGAATTGTCCGCAAGGGAGAATATCTTCCTCAACGGCTGTGTGCTGGGTCACTCGGAAAAGTTCATGCAGGAGCACTTTGAGGAGATTGTGGAGTTTGCGGAGCTGGAAAAGTTTCTCGACTCTCCCCTGAAGAATTTCTCCTCCGGTATGCGTGCCCGTCTGGGCTTCTCCGTTGCCACCATGGTCAAGCCGGATATCCTGATTGTGGACGAAATTCTGGCGGTGGGCGACTACAAATTCCGTAAGAAATGCGAAAAGCGAATGACGGAAATGCTTTCGGGAGGAACCACCCTTCTGTACGTTTCCCATTCCATCGACGAAGTCAAGCGGCTGTGCGACCATGCGCTGTGGATCGATAAAGGCGAAGCAAAAATGATAGGCGAAGCCAAAACCGTCTGCGATGCCTATATGGCAGAAATGAAGAAATCATAAAACAACAAGCCTCCCCCTCCGGACACGTCGGAGGGGGAGGTTTGTTTGAGTTATGAGTTATGAGCTATGAATTCACAAGTGAATGTTATGGAGTTGTTTTAATGAATTCACAAGTGACTGCTATGGCACTATTTTTTCTTGCGAAATAATCATAGTTCATAAATCAGTGTGCGCTGTCGATGGGGCGCAGGACACAGTAGTCGTTGAAGCGGGTATCGTTAACATCCGTCAGGAACAGCAGATGGATACTGGGGTCATCGGTGGTGACTTGCTGCGCGATTTGCTTCAGGTCTGCCGCAGCCACATTTTCCAGATAGATTCTGGTATTGCCTTCCGGCAGGGGGAAGCTGGGGTCAGAGGCACAGAAGCTGACCCAGAAGCGGTCGGTGGCACAGGTGGTCACCAGTGTTTGTGCCGCCTGGGACAGAGCCTGATACTTGTCCCCCTCGAATTCAATTTTGTCCGTGGCAGGGAAGCGGAAGTCGGTGAATACCACCTCGTCAAAGCCAAGGCTTCGCAGTTCCGTGGTAATCCGGAAGAGATAGCTTCGTGTGCCTTCTGCCAGAGGATTGAGCCAGTAGCAGTTGCTGTCGTCCATCCAAAGAGAGCCGTTGCCGCCCTTTTTGGGCAGACCGTCGGGGACGTTGTTCAGACCGTACTCCCAGTCACGGAAAGCGGGGATACGGGCGATGGTGTGGTAATTGCCGGTCATCAGGGTCTGGAGCAGTGCGGACATCCGGGTCTGGTCAATATCCGGGGAAACGGTTTTGCCCACAGAGGTGTCATAGTAGAACCTGCCCTTGATGTCCTTCATATCCAGAAGTACCGCTGTTCCCGAAGGCAGGGCTTTTACCTGCTCGATTACACTGTCAATATCCGTTTTCAGGGCGTTCGGGTCAATGTAGTAGCCACGGATGGGGGTCGCTTCCACCACGGGTAAATCATCATCCAGCTCCGGCTCGTGATAGTAAATCGGAACGGTGGGGCCTTGCGTTGGCTCTACGGCGATTTCCCCCTGAGGGAAGGTTTCCGACAAACTGAAGTCCAGCTTTGCTCCGTCGGGGGTGTAGACGATAAACCGTCCTGCCCAAACCACCCAGAGCAGAAACGCAATCAGCGCCCCTCCCACAGTGATGCCCAAACCGGTGAAAAAACGGCGAAATCCCCGTCGGGTTCGGTAAGAAATGCTCATACGTCCCTCCTTGCCGCAACGATGCACCGCCAGTCCTCCTGCTGCCTCAGGGAGAGGACAGAAATACCTGCGGCATCCAGAGCGGAAACCACATCCTCCAGACGGCTGTCCAGAATGCCGGAGCAGATCAGGCGGCTCTCAGAGCGCAGAAAACGGGGCAGTACCGGCGCCAGCGCAATGATCACATCAGCGACGATGTTTACCAATACAATATCATATTCCTTCTCTTCCAGACGGCGCATCAGCCCACGGTCAGCGGTGACGTTGCCCGTCAGGGCAGTAAACTCCGGGGAAGAAAATCCGTTGTAAGCGGCATTTTCCCGGGCGATGGCTTCTGCCTTGGGGTCGATGTCCACACCCACCGCATCTGCCGCACCCAGCCGCAGGGCGGTAATGGACAGAATACCGCTGCCGCTGCCTAAATCCAGACAGTGACAGCCGGGTCTTACCAATTCCTCCATAGCCCTCATAACCATCTGGGTGGAGGGATGCGCACCGGTGCCGAAGGTCAGACCGGGATCCAGAATTACCGGCAGCCGCCCCTGAGTGTCCGTGTCTGCCAGCCAGTAAGGCAGTACCAGCAGACGCTCGCCTATGGGCTGGGGAGGATAGCTGTCCTTCCAGCTTTCCTCATAGTCCACCTCCGGCAGGGGAGCGACCTGCAGCTTCAGACCCAGACCGGCGACCAGAGCCTCCAGCCGCTCCATGGAAGCGGTGTCCGAATCCTCCAGATACAGCTTGATACGGGAAAGTCCCTGAAGATGGGTCTGGAGGTCTTCATCAATATAATCCCAATATTCCCGGTTTTGTTCCAGAAATTCTTCAAATTCCGCCTGATCCTCCATTACCAGCTCAGAAAAGCCTCCGGCGGTGAGGGCGGTGGCAACGGATGCGATATCGGAAGCGGCGGTGTTAATGGTTATTTCCAGCCATGCCATGGCATAGTCCTCCTGTTTGCGTGGATATTACTCACTATTGTACCTTATCCGCTGAAAAATCGCAACGTCCACAAGGGCTTTATTTGTTAATTTTTTTATTGGGTACTTCCTATTTTGACGGGATTGGTATATAATAACCGGGAATGAAACAGTAAGGAGTTTGTACATGGTTCAAGTATACGAGCTGATGAGCGGAGTGACTCTGCGTTGCTTTCCGGCAGACAAATTCAAGCAGGGGAGTCTGAGTATCCAGTTTCTGCGGCAGATGCGTCGGGAGGAAGCGGCAGTCAATGCCCTGATTCCCGCAGTGCTCCTTCGGGGTACGGAAAAGCACCGTGACCTTCGGGATATTACGCTGCATCTGGACGACCTCTACGGTGCTTCCGTAGGCGCGGTGGTGCGGCGGATTGGTGACTACCAGACCATGGGGCTGTACTGCGGCTTTATCGAAGACCGTTATGCCCTCACCGGTGACCGGATTTTAGAGCCTATGATGGATTTCGTCGGAGAGCTGCTTTTGGAACCGCTGCTGGTGGAGGGTGGCTTTTCTCCGAAATTTGTGGCAAGTGAGAAGAAAAACCTGATTGCCGCCATTGAGTCCGAGCGCAATGATAAACGTGCCTATGCTTCCGCCCAGTTGTTCCGGAAAATGTGCGCAGGAGATCCCTATGGCATTCCCCGTCTGGGAGAAGCGGAGCAGGTGGAGAAAATTGACCCCGTGGCGGCATACCGTCACTACCGCAATGTGCTGACGGAAAGCCCTGTGGAGATTTTCTATGTGGGCAGCGGCGACCCCAATGTGGTGGCGCAGGGGATAAAGAGGATTTTTGCCCAAATCCCCCGTAACCCTCAGACTCTGCCGGCGCAGACGGCTTTTCAGGATGCCGGCGGCGGTGATTACAGCGAAACCATGGAGATCTCTCAGGGAAAGCTGGGGCTGGGCTTTGTGACTCCCATCACCAACCGTTCTGAGGATTTTCCTGCCATGCAGGTATTCAATACCGTATTTGGCGCCGGCATGACCAGCAAGCTGTTTGCCAATGTTCGGGAGAAGATGAGCCTTTGCTATGCCATCGGCTCAGGCTACTATGGGGCAAAGGGTATTCTAACGGTCTTTGCCGGTATCGATTGCGACAAAGAACCAGTGGTGAAAGAAGAAGTCCTCCGCCAGTTGGCGCTGTGTCAGGCAGGGGAGATTTCCGAAGAGGAGCTGACCGCGGCACGGGAAGCGATTCTTTCCGGGCTTCGGGGTGTCCACGATTCTCCTGCTGCCATTGAAAGCTATGAAACCGTTGCCGCCATCGGTGGGCTGAAGCTGACTGTGCCGGAGTATCGGGCAGCGGTGGAGAAAATCACCGTGGCGGATGTGGCAAGGGTGGCTTCTACCCTCCGTCTGCATACTACATTCTTCCTGAAGGGGGTGCGCGTATGAAGCCCACAGTCTACCCCAGACTTAAAGAGCAGGTTTACCGCACCGTCCTTTCCAACGGGCTGACGGTGATGGTAGTGCCCCGTCCCGGATTCTCCCGAAAGCTGGCATATTTCGTAACGGATTACGGCTCTGTTCACCGTAAATTCCGTCTTGAGGGGCAGGAATATGAAGTGCCTGCCGGCATTGCCCACTATCTGGAGCATAAGATGTTCGACCTTCCCGACCGGGATGTTTCCGGAGAACTTGCCAAGCTGGGTGCCAATGTCAATGCCTTTACCAGCTACGATATGACTGCTTATTACTTCTCCTGCACAGAGAATTTTGAACCCTGCCTGAAACTGTTGCTGGAGTTTGTGTCCACCCCTTATTTTACGGAAGAAAGCGTTCGCAAGGAGCAGGGGATTATCGACCAGGAAATCGGCATGAATGCCGATGCTCCGGACTCCCGGATTTTTGAACTGCTTATGGAGGGGATGTTCCGTGAGCATGAAATCCGTGTCCCCATCCTCGGTACACGGGAAACCATTCGGGAAATTACCCCGGAGCTTCTGCATACCTGCCATCGGGCATTCTACACCCCTGGCAACATGATGCTGTGCGTGGTGGGAGATGTGGAGCCTGACCGGGTGGAAGCGCTGGCACTGGCAGTGCTTGGCGCAGAGCCTGCGGCGGTGGGGGAGAAGCACCCCATGGCATCGGAAGAAATGACCTGCCCCACTCCTTATCGGGAGGAACGCATGGAGGTCGCCATGCCCATGTTCCAGTTGGGCTTTAAGTGCCGGTGTCCTGAAAAAGGAGAGGCGGCAGTCCGTCGGGAGGTCATTGGTGATTTGGCAGCGGAGGCGCTGTTTGGAGAATCCTCGGAACTGTACCTGCGGCTGTATGAGCAGGGTCTGATCGACGGCTCCTTCGGCGGTGGCTTTGAAACTGTGGACGGCTGCGCCATGCTCACCTGCGGCGGTGACAGCGATGACCCCAAAGCCCTTCAGGAAGCCATTCTGGAGCAGGGTGCGGTTTTGGCAAAGAAGGGCATTCCGGAGGAAGCCTTCCTGCGGATGAAGCGCAGCGCCATGGGCAGACGGATCCGGGATCTGGACAGCTTCGACTCTACCTGCTTCCGGCTGTGTGCTTACCATTTCTCTGACTTTGATTATATGGAATTCCCCCGGGTCTACGAAGCGGTGACTGCCGGGGAGGTTCAGGCATTTTTGGGTGAAGTCATCCGTCGGGAAAACAGCTCCCTTGCGGTGATTGCCCCCATCACATAAGGAGGTATGGGCTATGACTCATTATACTGAGATTTCTTTTCCCTCTCTGGGCTTTGTCTGGGATCCTGCCCGGGGGTTCAATATCGGCTCTCTGGAAATCCATTGGTACGGTGTCCTCATCGCGCTGGGTATGCTTCTGGCTGTGCTCTACGGCTGCGGACGGAGCAAGCAGTTCGGACTGAAGGATGACGATTTGATTGACGGTGTGCTGTGTATCGTTCCCTTTGCGGTGATTTGCGCCCGTCTGTATTACTGCATCTTCCGCTGGGAGGAGGGAGGCTTTGCGGCAAATCCCCTCAGCGTGCTGTTCATCTGGGAGGGTGGACTTGCGATTTACGGCGGTGTCATTGGCGCTGCCATCGGCATTGTGGTCTACGCACTGGTGAAAAAGGATAAAGTCAGACTGACCACCGTGCTGGATTTGACCGGCATTGGCTTTTTGATCGGACAGTCCATCGGACGATGGGGTAACTTCTTCAACCGGGAAGCCTTCGGCGCGGAAACCGACAGCTTCCTGCGGATGGGACTTATGGATTCCCTCACCGGTGAAGTGACCTATTACCATCCTACCTTCCTTTATGAATCCCTGTGGAATTTCTGCGGTTTTCTCCTGCTGCACTTCCTGTCCAAAAAGCGGAAGTACGACGGACAGATCGCTCTTGGTTATGTGGCATGGTACGGCTTGGGCAGAGCCTTGATTGAGGGTCTGCGGACGGACAGTCTGTACCTTGGACCCTTCCGCGTGAGTCAGCTTCTGGCTGCGGTAAGCTGTTTTGCCGCGGTGACGGTGCTGGTGATTATGGCATTGCGTACCCATGACCCGGAAAAGCTGTTTGTAAACGTGGTGGCCAAACGGGAAGCGGAAGCAGCCGCCCAAAAGGAAGCACAGTCCGCCCAAACTGCCGAAGAGCCTACGGAGAACGGATAACAACGATAAAAAAACTCCCTCGATATCATGGTGATACCGGGGGAGTTTTTTACTTCATAAACTTATCAATTGCCTGACACAAATCCTCAATGGCATTTTCGTCTCCGGCGGCAACGGCATCCACCATGCAGTGGCGCATATGGTCTTTGAGGATGACTTTGCCGGTGTTATCCAGGGCAGAGCGAACCGCCGCAAGCTGAATCAGCACTTCGGAGCAATCCACCCCTTCTTCCACCATCCGCTTTACCTTTTCCAGATGCCCGATGGCACGGGCAAGGCGGTTGATGACCGCTTTCTGATTTTCGTGGACATGACCGTGGGAATGGGCAATGCCGTGGGCATGGAGATAGGCATGGTCATGGGTATGTTCTTCCATAGGAGCGCCTCCTTTGTTGCGTTTTTTGCATTATACTCCATTTTTTTAATCTTCGCAAGCCCCCAAGGGGGATGAATAATTGTTTTGACATACGGGGGGTTTTTCGTTATAATAAAGAAAAAACCAAAAGGAGCGATGAATATGCATCTTCCCAACGATAGCACCGGCGGCGCCCATTCCCATGCGCACAGCCACAGCCATACCCATGAGCATTCCCACGATGGGCATACCCATTCCCACGCTCATGACCATACCCACAGCCACGACCACGACCATCCCCATGACCATGACCACCTCCATGGTCATGACCATGCCCACGACCACTCCCATGACTGCGCTCACGGCTGCGACCATTGCCATACCCCCTGCGAGCATACCCCCATGGAAGAGTTGGTGGCTCTGATGAAGTACATGGTGGGTCACAATGCCGCCCATGCCCGGGAGCTGGCAGAGCTTGCCGAGCAGCTTGAAAAGGCAGGCAGCCATGTTGCCTATGAGCAGGTGATGGCAGCGGTGTCCGATTTTGAGAAGGGCAACCTCCGTCTGTCCGCTGTGCTGGCAAGTCTGGATGTAAAGTGAGGAAAGCACCATGTGTCTGTCCACCGTCTATAAAAATACAAAAGAGCCTGCCGCCATGGTGATGAAAAACGTGGTGTCCATTGAATGCCGGGAGGGGGTAGTCATCCTCACCGACCTGATGGACCATCAGGTGGAAATCCCCGGTGTGCTGGGCTATGCCAACCTTGTGGATGGCTATGTCATAGTCAATACCGATTAAAGAGTAAAAAGCTGCTGTAAACCCAATGTTTGCAGCAGCTTTTGTTTTTGGCTTTGCGCCTTGGAAAACGGACAAGAAAATGTCCTGTAAAAAAGAAAAAACCATTGACAAACACAAGTCAATGGTGTATAATGGAACTCCATACTGTGGGAGTATGCGCACTTCTGCACATCCTATTCAGCATGGTCATTTTAACACAGTTTGGTGCCGCTGTCAAGTGGAAAGTTATGAAAAAGTTTCAACGGTGCCGGGCGTGTCAAGTAAGCAACACACAATTCGTAAGAAAGGCTGTGATGATCCATATGGAAATGGTCAGAGACGTACAATACGGCAAGACCACGCGTAAGAGCTACGCGAAGTATGAAGAGATCCTCGAGATCCCCAACATGCTCAAGATCCAGAAGGATTCCTACCAGTGGTTCCTGGATGAGGGACTGCGGGAGGTCTTTAAGGATGTGGGCACCATCACCGACTTCTCCGGCAAGCTGGAGCTGAGCTTCCTGGACTACTCCATGGAAGATAAGCCCAAGTACACCATCGAGGAGTGCAAGGAGCGGGACACCACCTACGCAAGACCGATTAAGGTTCGGGTGCGCCTGCGTAACACCGAGACCGACGAAATCAAGGAGCAGGAGATCTTCATGGGAGATTTCCCCATCATGACCAATGGTGGTACCTTCGTGATCAACGGTGCTGAGCGTGTTATCGTTTCTCAGATTGTCCGTAGCCCCGGTATGTACTATGGGCATGAGGTGGACAAGGCTGACCAGCATACCTACACCGCAACGGTGATTCCCTACCGCGGTGCATGGCTGGAGTACGAGACTGACAATTCCAATGTTTTCTGGGTTCGTATCGATAAGAACCGGAAGCTGCCCATCACCAGCCTGATTCGTGCCATGGGCGTGGATACCGATGAGAAGATCAAGGCTATGTTCGGCGAGGACGAGCGTATTCTGGCTTCTCTGGAGAAGGATCCCTGCAAGACCCGTGAGGAGTCCCTGCTGGAGATCTACCGCCGCCTGCGTCCCGGTGAGCCTCCCACGGTGGAGACTGCCATTGCCCATCTGGAGGGCTTGCTGTTTGATGCCCACCGCTACGATGTGAGCAAGGTTGGTCGTTATAAGTTCAATAAGAAGATGGATATCTGGAGCCGTCTTTCCGGTCAGGAAGCCGCCGAAGCCATTGCCGATCCCACCACCGGTGAGATTCTGGTTATGGAAGGCGACATCATCACCCGGGATATGGCACACCACCTCAGCGCCCGCGGTGTCAACGAGGCTGTGGTCAGAGTGGGTGGTCAGAATGTCAAGGTGCTGTCCAACGGCATGGTAGACATGGCTGGCTTCGTTTCCTTCGACCCCAAGGCTTACGGTGTCAAGGAGAAGGTTCGCTTCAGCGTGCTGCAGGAGATGCTGCAGACCGTTCCTGCCGATGGCTGGGAAGATGCCATCGCCGAGCGGATGGACGACCTGATTCCCAAGCACATCATTGTTGACGATATCATGGCATCCATCAACTACCTCAACTGCGTTGCCATGGGCATCGGTCTTCCGGATGATATCGACCATCTGGGCAACCGTCGTCTGCGCTGTGTCGGTGAGCTGCTGCAGAACCAGTTCCGCATCGGCTTCTCCCGTCTGGACCGTGTGATTCGTGAGCGTATGACCGTTCAGGATCTGGAGACCGTTACTCCCCAGAGCCTGATTAACATCCGCCCCGTCACCGCGGTTATCAAGGAGTTCTTCGGCTCCAGCCCCTTGTCCCAGTTCATGGACCAGAATAACCCTCTGGCTGAGCTGACCCACAAGCGCCGTCTGTCCGCTCTGGGCCCCGGCGGTCTGAGCCGTGAGCGCGCATCCTTCGACGTGCGTGATATTCACTATACCCACTACGGCCGTATGTG
>JAFULI010000125.1 GCA_017473455.1 Oscillospiraceae bacterium | reverse complement strand
GGCAATCAGAAAAATGTGTCGTTATCGCCTGCGGCGATGTGATTTTCTTTAAGAAAATCACGATGCCCTCTCCGCCCCCTTCGGGGGCACCTCTCCCATAGGGAGAGGCAAGTGACATATGCGTAATTGAACTTCAAACACCAATTTCCCTGTTCTTGCGGTGCTGTTTTACGGCTCGCTTTTGCGGCTGGCTTTGAAGTTGTAGATGGGCTTAATGATCCGCTCGATGGTGACGGTAGGCTCAATCAGTGCCACGATTTCCTCCATGGGCTTGTATGCCATAGGGGATTCGTCCAGCGTGGAATCGTTGGCGGAGGTGGTGTAGATACCTGCCATCTCCCGACGGTATTCCTCCACGGTGAACAGCGCCTTTGCCTCACCACGGCTGACCAGACGTCCGGCACCGTGGGGTGCGGAGCAGTTCCAGTCGGGGTTACCCTTGCCGGTGACAATCAGACAGCCGTCCCGCATATTCATGGGAATCAGCAGCCGCTGACCCTTGTGGGCAGGAATGGCACCCTTGCGGATGATGCCGTCATCGTCGATGAAGTTGTGCATGGTTTCAAAGGACTCCGCCTTGGCAATCCCCAGAAACTTCAGAATTTTCTGTGCCATTGCCATTCGGTTTTCCACGGCAAAGCGCTGACACAGCCGCATATCGTGCAGATAGCTGACCGCCTCATCCGCCTGCAGATAGCAGAATTCCGAAGGTGTTTTGCTTCGCTCCGGCGTGCTTTTGCATAGCTGCACCGCTTTCTGCTGGTAGAGCTTTGCTACCTGCGTGCCTAAATTCCGGGAGCCGGAGTGAATGACCAGATACAGATTGCCGTCCTCATCCCGGTCCAGCTCAATAAAATGGTTTCCACCACCCAGTGTGCCGAGAGAGCGGTAAACCCGATCGGTATCCCGAAGCTCCCGATAGCAGTGCAGGTCACGCAGATATTTCAGCTCCGCGTAGTTTTTGTGAAGGTCGCTGCCGGAAGGAATATTCTCCCGAATGAAATCATCCAATGCTCCGGCATCCACTTCGGTTTTGCCAAGACTTACCGTGAGCATACCACAGCCGATATCCACACCGATGACGTTGGGGATGACCTGATCCCCCATGGTGGCGGTGAAACCCACCACGCACCCGTTGCCTACATGGACATCGGGCATGATACGGACTTTGGCGTCCCGGAAGGGCGGCTGCACCATCAGATTGTAAATTTGGTTCACCGCTGCCGGCTCAATATTGTCCGTAAAGATTTGAAGATCGTAACCCATGTTTTATCACATCCTTTCCGCACATGGGAACAAAAAGAACCGCCACTGTTCAGCGGAACAGTGGCGGTTACTGGTTGAGCATATTGTTATATTCCTCAAAGACCCGGTCAATCAGAAGATCATCCTCCAAAATCTGCAGGGCATCCGGTGTCACCTCAAACACCAACGCTTCATCCGGGCGCATCCACTCCGGGGTGGGCACGGGGCGCAAAATGGCATAGAGGTCGCCGTCAATGGGAATCAGGGCAATCTGCTCAAACTCCAACTGTTCGTTGTTTTCTGAGTACAAGATGATGTTTTCCACGTTGTTTTCGTCCATCAACTGTTCCAAAATGGTGCTCATATGTACTTCTCCTTTCTTTGTAATGTCATAACCTGAAACGATGGCGAAATCGGATTGTCGCACCGTTTCCAAAACTTTTTTATCCGCCGCGAAGCCGAAACTCCGCGGCGGATGATAGAATTACTCGCCTTTGAGAATTGCGTCGATTTCCGGGCCGGAGAGGTGGGTCTTGGCAATCAGCTCGTCCACCAGTCTGTCAATGGCTGCCCGGTTTTCACGGATGAGTGTGATGGCTTTTTTCATTTCCTCGTCCAGAATTTTGTTCACCGCGGCACGAACCTGCTCAGCCATATGGCCGCTGCGGGCTTCGTGACTGATCACAGCCAAACCGAACTCGTTGTCCATGCCGTAGCCGCAAATCATGCTCTGGGCTACGTGGGTGGCATTGGCAAGGTCGGAGGATGCACCGGTGGTGACACCTTCCTCATCGCCGTAGTAAACCAGCTCTGCAGCCCGTCCGCCCAGAGAGGTGCGGATTCTGGCACGCAGCTCCTCACGGGTATAAGTGCCCTTGCCCTCATTGTCGGCATGGCGCATATAGCCGCCGTGGTTGGCTCTTGCCACCACCGTCAGGTAGGAGGGAATCTCGCCGCTCTGCCAGCACAGGAATGCGTGACCGGCTTCGTGACGGGCGGTGTGCATCAGGTGGGAAATCTCCCAGGACTTCTTCTCACCGCTGTTGAAGGTCTCGAAGGCTTCCTCCAGAACGTTGTCGGTGACCTCCATGGTGCCTTCCCGAATCACCGTCCGCAGGGACAGCTCAAACACAGACTCCAGCTCCGCAAGGCTCATGCCGGTGGAGCGAATGGCAAGGTTTTTGATTTTCTCTTCAGAAACCTTGTAAATGGGGTTGGATGCCAGCTTCTGCATCATGTAGGCAATGCGGTCATCCCGACCGGGGAGGTCAATGTATACCCGACGGTCGAAGCGGCGCATCATGGCAGGGTCAAGGCTCTTGCCGGTACCGGGTTCCACATTAAAGTTGGTGGCTGCCAGCACGAACACGGGACGGGAGGGATCATTCTTAAAGCCGTCCATCTCCGCAAGGAAAGCAGTCAGAGTCTGCTCCGCACCGTTGTGCTCGCCGGTACGCTCCTTGGCAATGGCATCGATTTCATCGATGAACAAAATGGAGGGAGCGTATTTCCGGGCAGTCCGGAACAGCTCATGCACCTTCTCGGAACCTTCGCCCACATACTGCTTCAGGAACTGGTTGCCCTCGGCGGTGATGAAGGTGACATCGGACTCGCTTGCCATGGCTTTTGCCAGCATGGTCTTGCCGGTACCGGGAGGGCCATACAGCAGAACGCCCTTGGGAGGACGGACACCGGTACCCATATACTTCTTGGGATTTTTCAGGTAGGAAACGAAATACTGCAGCTCCCGCTTGGCATCCTCCGCACCGAAGACCTGACTGAAGCGGACATTGGGCTTGGAAACGGCGCTGAGGATGTTCTCGGCATCCTCGGCATCCATTGCCACCTCCAGACGGAAGTCAAACAGACGGATATTGGCAACTCTGCCGCTGGCGGTCAGAGTCTGAGCGGTTTCAAAGGTCACGACCTTGTTGGCACGGGCGAGGTTGTGCATACTGGTCTGCTGGTGGATGCTGATGCAGATATTGCGCAGTTCATCGGCAAACTTGTGCTCCATGGACAGAATATCTCTTGCACCCTGACGCAGGAAGGATACCCGCTCCTCGGGGCCCAGCTTTCTCTGGGTCTCCAGCAGGAAGATGGGCATATTGGCATTGTGCAGCCGCAGATAGCGGAAGAAGTCACGGGCATCGGACTCTACGTCCTCGATGTTCAGGTAGGTGCTCTCCCCCCGCTGACCGCACAGAATGTCCAGCAGGACGAACTGCACGTCCTTCTCCCGAAGGTACTCCACCGCCTGCTCCCGGCTGTCGGTACACAGGAATTCGCAGCCGTCAAAACCGGCGGCGCAGCGCTGACCCACAGCTTCCTGACCGAATACCAGCACCACGGGCTTCTCCGGAGAAACAAACAGACCGGTGATTTCCGGATCATTTTCAGGCAGCTCCAAATCCAGGGTGATGGTGGAGATATCGGCAATGGAGGACTGTGCCAAATCAGAGCCGGTGAGACGGAACAGCTCAAACAGCTCCGTATCGAAGAATGCCTCGGCACGGCTGCGGACGGTTCTTGCGTCGGCAGCGCCGCCCTCGGCAAAGAGCAGGGAGGTGTACACCCGCTCGTCAATGTCAAAGTTGACACCCAGCTCGGTGTGGAAGTTTCCTGCCTGACGGAGCACTTCCTTCTTGGCGATGGCGCACAGCGTGTGTGCCTCCATGTGGTTGAACATGACCACGTTGCCGGAGGCAAAACGGGAGCAGATCGCGGCAGGGAAGTAGGGCTGGTCGGTGGTGGGGTTGATGTCCTTCTGCAGGGCCTTGAGAATCACCTTCCGGCTCAGGCTGGAGAAGTCGCCGCTGGCGGAATTCTCATAAAGCTGCTTGCCGGCATTGGTGGTGAAGATCATGATGACGTCCCGCAGGGGGATTTCCCGGTCGGTCTTGCTGTCACGGATCCGTCCGGCATCGAGAATCTGCAGGAACAGATGGATGATGCTGATATGTGCCTTTTCGATTTCATCGAAGAGCACCAGACACTTGGGGTTCTTGCCAACGAACTCGGTGAAGTTACCGGACTTGGCATTCTTGTAAACGGCATCGCTGCCGATGAATTCCAGAGCGGCTTCCTTGTCGCAGTATTCGCTCATGTCGAAGCGTGTGAAAGGAATGTCCAGCACCTTGGCGGCGGTTTCCGCAAGGAAGGTCTTACCCACACCGGGAGGGCCTGCAAACAGATAGGTGGCACGGGGTCTGGTACGCTTCTTGTCCGTCAGACTCAGAAGCTCCGCCTGGAAGTAGCCGGAGGTGAACACACTGACTGCGTGCTCCTGACCCAGAACGGTGGCGGAGAGCTTGTCGTGAATGTCCTTGACCCGGTTGGTCAGCTCCTCCAGAGCCTTCTTGGAGTCGGCGCTTTCCTGAGCGGTAGCCCGGGGACGTGTACCGGTGATCGGGGTGGCATCCGGAACAGGATCGGGGGTGCCGGCAGGCTTGGCGGCTGCGGCATAACGCTGGGAAAGCTGATCCTGAATGGACTGCAGAAGCTGAGCGTTGAAGCCGCTGCCTGCGGCAGGCTTGGGACTGCTCAGACAAGCCTTGATGATATCGCTGGGGGCTTGCAGAATGCACTGCAGAACCATTTTCGGGGTAATCTCCGCAAGATTGTTCTTCTCAGCATCGGAACGTGCCTGACGCAGAACATTCTGCATATAAATGTTGTCCACGAGGGGGTTGCCCTCGCCGTTGTTGATGTAGGTCAGCAGACGGTTTTTGCAGCTCTGCAGATCCAGACCGGCATCGGTGAGCATCTGCAAAAGCTCCTGATCCGATTCCTCGATGATGCATACCAAAAACCGCTCAGCGGTAATGGGGCCATCTGCACGGATGCCGACACCACGGGCTTTCTGGATCAGAGTATCCAGCAGACTGCTGTTGTTAATCTGTCCCATGTTCCTCTCTCCTTTACACATAACTCCCTTTCGGGGGAAAACAGATATCTAGATTATATGGGTTTTCCGGTGCTTTGTCAATAAAACCTTACTTTTTCTTAGGCGGATTGATGCGAATGGTGACGATTCCGGTTTTCAGCACAAATACGATTCCTGCCACGCAGGCGAGGGCAACCAAAATCAGGATGACGATCACGACAACCTTCCAGCCGTTTCCGCCGGACTTGTCCCCACTCTGGGACTGACCCGGCTTTTTGGGGTCGTCGGGGGTATCCTGAGGGGCGGTGACTTCCTCGGCAGGGGTGCTGAATACACCGTCGCCGTCCGGGTCTGCCAGAAGCACCAGAGTGCCGTTTTCCTCTTTGAGAACCAGTTCCGTGGCATCGGAAGCAATGGTCTTGGAGAATTCCTCCGTACCCTCTGCCCACACGCGGATTCCCCGAAGGGTATCCCCCGCGATGCGGATGCTGCCGCCCTTCTCCCGGGAGATTTCCACAGTACCGAAGCCGTCAAAGGTAAAGGTGTGCCAGCCCTTCGTGCCGTAAGGGGCATCAAAGACTGCCCGAAGCAGATAAGGCTCTTCCGGGGTCTGAAGAGCAATGCCGCCCTCCGGGGAGAAGAGAACTACACTCTTGGTTTCGGCACTCAGAAGCATTCCGGGGTAGGTGCAGGTCAGCCGGGCAATGCCGGAGGGGGTGACGGTCAACGCTTGGGGGAAGGCAGGGATGTAGCAAACACCGTAGGTGCCAAGATAGCTCAAAGGTGTGCCGGAGAGGTTTGCACCGCCCATCTGGAAACCTTGTCCGCTCTGGGGAGTCACATTGCCGGGAACGTCGCTTTCCAGACGGACACCCAGCTCCGCCCCCTGAGGCAGAAGCTGCTCCGGAGTGGTGGCGTAGACGAAATAGCCCTCGCCATCCCGACGCAGAGCGCCGTCCTCGCCGATGATGCTCCGGCAGTAGCCCTCCAGATAGAAACGGTCGCACTCCTTGGTGATGTAAAGATAAATCGGTTCGGTGGCATTGGGATCGTACAGCACCACCCGCTTGTCATAGGTTTCTGTTTGACCGCTGAGGGGATTTTTCATGGAATAATTGTCGTACTCCAAAGCATAGCCAACCAGAGTAAGAGCGTTTGCCGTGCCGTTTTCCTGATAGCGGAAGCTGATTACCACCGGCATCCCACCGAATTCCACCAGTTGGACGGCATCCACCAGTCCCTGAAGCCGCTGGCTTCGGGAAAGCTGAAGCTGTGCTTCCCAAAGCTCTGCCACACCGCTTCTCAGGAAGGAAACCTGATATTCGGTGATAAGCTGAGAAACGGCGCTGTCATCCCGGGGGGAGGGAAGCTGGGACAGGGAGGCAGCCCCCTGACGGTAATCTCCCGGGTTCAGGACTCCGGCTTTCATCAATGCGGCAACCACCGCCATGCCGTAGTCCGAGCCTTGCCAACCATCGGCAAGATAATCCTCAATTCGGGCACGCTCCACATTTCCCAAGGTTTGCAGGTACCCATCGGAGAGAGTGTAGCCGTTTTTGAAGACCGAGGGAATGTTGGTAAAGAACCAGCGGTCGCTGTCACTCAGGCGGTTGTCGGTGCCGTCAAAGGGCTGGGCATCCAGAGTTTGCGCAACCGGAATGGGGGCATATTCCTGACTTTCCACGGTGACAGTCAAGGGGAATTGTCCGCCGGTATTTCGGTCGGCAGGGACAACCACACTCCAGCTTACCTCCTGCGCCTGACCGGCAGGGATGCTGTCAAAGGTTTGTGTCAAAGCCTCCCCTTCATACAGCTCAGCCCCTTCCAGACGGACGGTCAGTCCGGTGATGGCTTCCGGGGTGGGGTTGGTAATCAGGGCGGTAATTTTGTAGTTGGGAGCAAATTGATACACCGGCCGTCCGTCGGTAACGGTCTGGGTAATCTGACTGAGCAGCTCCGTAGTGACCTGAATGTTCACGGGAGGCTCCGCTTCTGTGACGGTGACATTGCAGCTTGCCTCAAAACCACCTTCCGAACGGGCAGTGATTTTTGCCGTGCCGGGAGTCAGGGGAAGTAAAGTGCCATCGGTAGTGACCGAAATCACGGCTTCATCGGAGCTACTCCAGGTCAGAGCGGCTTCGGTGATGGTTTCGCCCCGATGATTTCTCAGCTCAGGGGTCAGGGCTTGCTTGCGGTATTGGGACACCGTGGCGGTACTCTGAGGGAAATAGACCCGGTCACCGGTCTGTTTTGTCAGAGAAACGTCACCCACATCCCCGTACTTGTTCCAGAAAATGAAGGAATACTCCGCGTAAACGTCACCGGTGAGCTTACCGCCGCTGAGGGACAGATTCATCAGATCCATAAAGCTGCCGCCTCCCTGCCACAGCCATTGACTGCCGGTGAGCTCGTAGCCATTGTCCCCCTTTTTGACGTTCAGGGTGTACATACCGGAGCCGGAACGCTCCTCACTTTTGGGATAGAAATAGAGAATACCGATGTATTGCCCGTCGTGTGCCTCCACGGCAGAGCGCAGAGTCGATCGGGAAAGCTCCGAGCCGGTGCAGGCGGTCAGCGCATCCAGCAACACATCATCCGATGCCAGCAGATTTTTCTCCAGCACCGTCAGTTCCAGACCCATATCCACCTGCTGGGTGGTGCAGCTTCCCCGGTAAAAGCCGGGAAGCTCCCCGGATTCCACAGCAGAAGCGCCAAAGCAAAGCAGACAGCTCAGGCAAAGCACAGCCGCCAGAAGAACGCATAGCTTTTTCATAATCCGTACCTCCGTAATTTTGATAAATTTCGACATAATACATTATAAAGCAAACCCCTCAGGATTGCAACCGGGAAGACAAGGAAGCTCCCTACCTAAAAATAACGACACTCCCCGACCTTTTTCGCATATAAAAAACCGAACCAGAAAAGGGTTCGGTTAAAAAGGTTGCCTCGCCAGGGATCCCACTTATACAAATTGTACGATAAATTGTTGTTTAACTTACAACACAGGCGACTTGGCTCTCCCTTTGGGAGAGCTGGCACGCCGTAAGGCGTGACTGAGAGGGCAATCAGAAAAATGTTAGAATTTTTCTGATTTTCAGGAAAATGTGTCGTTATCG
>JAFULI010000124.1 GCA_017473455.1 Oscillospiraceae bacterium | reverse complement strand
GGTTCCACTGCGTATAATCTTTCTGCCGGTGGCCCTATTGTTGAACCGGAGGCACGCAGCATTCTGGTTACTCCGATTTGCGCCCATGACATGGGCAGTCGCTGTATGGTTGCCTCTGATAAGCGAGTGATTACTGTGGCGTTAGTTCACAATGCCAGAAGAAATGCCTTCTTGTCTGTTGACGGGGGAAAGGCATTGCGCTTGAATATGGGGGACGTTACCACCATTCGTAAATCCAATATGGAGACCAAGCTGATACGATTGAAAGAGCGCAGCTTTTTTGATGTTGTTAATATGAAATTTAAGGGTAATGGATGAGGTAAGACTGTGAAGACACAAAGACAAGCTAAAATACTGGAAATCGTATCTACCAGAGCGGTTGAAACCCAGGAGCAGCTTCTTCAGGAACTGCAGGACGCCGGATTTTACAGCACGCAGGCTACGATTTCCCGGGATATTAAGGAGCTGCGGATTGTCAAAGAATTGACCAGCTTCGGTACCTATCGGTATACTACTTCAGCCAAGGAAGTTAAGGGAACTTTCTCCACCAGACTGAATACTATTTTTCGGGAGTGTGTAACCGGTTTTGATTATGCACAGAACATCGTGGTTATTCACACTCTGCCCGGTTTGGCATCGGCGGCAGGCTCTGCGGTGGATGCTATGAATATGAATTTTATTCTCGGCAGTCTTGCTGGCGATGATACGGTTATTATTGTCATGAGGGATACCAATGCTGCAGCGGCTTTCTGCGGCGAAATCAAAAATTTGCTGGATTAACCTGAAATGGAGGGGAGAATATGCTGAGTTTACTGCATATTGAGAATATTGCGGTCATTGAATGCTCGGATATTTCTTTTGACCCCGGATTTAATGTTCTGACCGGTGAGACCGGTGCAGGTAAATCCATTGTTATTGATGCAATCTCAGCAATTTTGGGCGAACGTGCTTACCGGGATATGATTCGAACAGGAACCAATAAAGCTTCTGTACGGGCTGTATTTACCGATGTTCCCCGCCTTAACTGGTTTGAAGATAATGGCGTGGAATACGATGCGGAAACCGTAATTCAGCGTGACATTTATCTGGATGGTAAGAATGTTTGCAGAGTCAACGGAAGCCTTGTCAGTGTTTCAATTCTGAGAAAACTGGGACTGCAACTGATTAATATTCATGGTCAGCATGACTCTGCATCCCTTTTGGATGAAGCAAATCATCTGCATTTTTTGGATGCTTTTGCAAATAATGAGGCTTTGCGGTTAACTTATACTCGTAGCTTTGAAAATGTTCTTGCCCTGAGAAGGGAGATTTCTGCGCTTTCCATGGATGAAAGCGAAAAGCTGCGGCGTATGGAAACCCTGCGCTACCAGATTGAAGAAATCACAAAGGCAGATTTACACCCCGGTGAGGATGATGCCTTGGAAGACCGCAGAAAGCTTTTGCAAAATGCTGAAAAGCTGTCTAACGGCATGGATACGGCTGTGGAGTGCCTTTACGGTGGCGATGAAACCGATGGTGCTGCATCGTTACTTGCTCAGGCCGAGAGGGAACTGGCTCGTTTGGGACGATATACCGATGCCTATATACAGCTGCATGACCGGGTTGCAGACTTGATGTTTCAGGTTCAGGATGTTGCAGAAGAGGTTAGACAGTCCCGGGATGATTTGAGTTTTTCTTCCGACGAGCTGGAACAGATTGAATCCAGATTGGATGTTATTCATCGCCTACGCAGAAAGTACGGGGTGACTTGTCAGGATATTCTGGACTATCTGGAAAAGGCAAAGGCTGAGTTAGATCAGATTGAGTTTTCTGATGACCATTTGGAACGTCTTAAAGGAAAACTTAAAAAAGCGGAGCAGGAAGCGTGGGAGGCAGCAATCGCTTTGCGTGAGGGAAGAAAGGCTGCTGCGCAGGCTATGGCACAACGTATCTTAACGGAATTGAGTCAGTTGGATATGCCAAAGGTGCAATTCACCTGCGAATTTTCCGAAACTGAGTTAAATCCAAGCGGTGCGGACGAAGTTGTGTTTTATATGTCTGCCAATGCCGGTGAGGCATTGAAGTCCATGAGCAAGGTCGCATCCGGCGGTGAATTGGCTAGAATTATGCTGGCGATGAAGAATGTCCTTGCTGAGAAGGATCAGGTTGCCACCTTGATTTTTGATGAGGTGGATACCGGTGTTTCCGGCAGAGCTGCCCAGAAGGTTGCGGAAAAACTGCGCAATGTTGCAAAACATAAACAGGTTTTGTGCGTGACCCATCTGCCTCAGCTTGCGGCACTTGCTAATACGCACCTGCTCATTGCGAAAGAGGAGCGCTCAGGTCGTACTTATACTTCCGTTACACCCTTGGATTTGGTGGGAAGAAAACGGGAGCTTGCCAGAATTATTGGCGGAGCCAATATTACCGAGACTACTTTGAAGAGTGCCGAAGAAATGTTAAAGGGCTAATATTCGAAAGAATTTGGATTGGTCTTGACAAAAGCCGCTTTTTTTGTTAGGATACTCGCAAGTTCATAATTAACGCATGGATGGGAAGAAGTAAGCGCCCAATTTCCTTCAGAGAGACTTCGGTTGGTGCGAGAAGTCAGGAAATCACGCTGAAATACCTCCCGGAGCGGCTTTCCTGAACTTATAGTAGGGGAGGACGGTTGCGCCCGAAATAGCGCCAGGTGTTATTTGACACTGTGAGGGTCTTGCTGTGAGGCATGACCGAACCAGAGGTGGTACCGCGTATTTACGCCCTCTGTCCGTATGGACGGAGGGCGTTTAGTTTATAACACCAATATCAGGAGGATAATAAAATGAAACTGTATGACGAGCTGGTTGCCCGTGGCTTAATTGCTCAGGTGACCAACGAGGATGAAATTCGGGAAATGATCGATAATGGCAAAGCCACTTTCTACATCGGCTTTGACCCTACAGCAGATTCCCTGCATGTGGGACATTTCATGGCATTGTGCCTGATGAAGCGACTGCAGATGGCTGGAAACAAGCCCATTGCTTTGATTGGTGGCGGCACCGCTATGATTGGTGACCCCTCCGGTCGTACTGATATGCGTTCCATGATGACCCGTGAAGTCATTGAGCACAACTGTGCCCGCTTTAAGAAGCAGATGGAGCGATTTATAGAATTTGGTGAAGGCAAGGCCCGGATGGTTAACAATGCTGACTGGCTGTTGGATTTGAATTATGTAGATGTTCTGCGTGAGGTGGGGGCTTGTTTCTCCGTTAATAATATGCTTAGAGCTGAGTGCTACAAGCAGCGTATGGAGAAGGGCCTGAGCTTCCTTGAGTTCAATTATATGATCATGCAGTCCTATGACTTTTACTATCTGTACCAGAATTACGGCTGTAATATGCAGTTTGGTGGTAATGACCAGTGGAGTAATATGCTTGGTGGTACTGAGCTGATCCGCCGTAAGCTGGGGAAGGATGCCCATGCTATGACCATCACCCTGCTGCTGAATTCTGAGGGCAAGAAGATGGGCAAGACAGCAAAGGGTGCTGTGTGGCTGGATCCCAACAAGACTTCTCCCTTTGATTTTTACCAGTATTGGCGGAACGTGGAAGATGCGGATGTCCTGAAGTGTATCCGGATGCTCACGTTCCTGCCTATGGAGCAAATTGAGGCTATGTCTGACTGGAAGGATGCGCAGCTTAATGTTGCGAAGGAAATTCTGGCTTACGAACTGACAAAGCTTGTCCAAGGGGAAGAGGAAGCCGATAAGGCGCAGGCTGCTGCCAAGGCGTTGTTTGTTGGTGGTGGCGATGATGCCAATATGCCCACGACCCAGATTGATGCAGACAAACTGGTGGACGGTAAAATCGGAATTCTGAACCTGATGGTCGCTTGCGGTCTGGCGCCTTCCAACAAACAGGCACGTCAGCTTGTTGAGCAGGGCGGTGTTCTTGTTAACGATGAAAAAGTACCGAATGCACAGTTTGCCGTTACGGAAGAGATGCTCAAAGAGGGTGTTAAAATCCGCAAGGGCAAGAAAGTTTTTCACAAAGCTGTTCTGGCCTAATCATTCAAAACGCCGCCTGTTATGGGCGGCGTTTTTATGGTTCTATAATAAATGTTGGGGTCAGGCGATGAGCCTGACCCCAAAGTCATAATTTAATAGTTGAGCATAGAGAACAAAACCATTAGAATAAAAAGTACCACCAATCCCTTCAAGGAGGTTCCCTATGCTCATGAAAGATTATACCGCAGAATTTCTTAATTTGGAAGATGTAATTATCACAAATGTTGAAAACATTTCAAATCAGCTTCATATCTCAATCAAATTACCTCGCAAAAAGCATGTCTGTCC
>JAFULI010000123.1 GCA_017473455.1 Oscillospiraceae bacterium | reverse complement strand
CGATAACGACACATTTTCCTGAAAATCAGAAAAATTCTAACATTTTTCTGATTGCCCTCTCAGTCACGCCTTACGGCGTGCCAGCTCTCCCAAAGGGAGAGCCAAGTCGCCTGTGTTGTAAGTTAAACAACAATTTATCGTCCCGTTGATACGGCATAGCAAAAGGCTGCCTCAAACGATCGCTTGAGGCAGCCTCCCGGTATTCTTTATTTTCCCTGACTGCAGGTGGCAAGGCTGACGTAGAAGGTATTTTCCCCGTCTTTGCTCTTTGCCCAGATTTTGCCCTTGTGACGGGTCACAATGCCCTGTGCGATGGACAGTCCCAGTCCGTAGCTGCTGTTCATGCTTCTGCCCTTGTCCACCCGGTAAAACCGCTTGAAAATATCCCGGCACTCCTGCTCCGTGATGGTATCCCCCTGACTGGTTACGCTGAGGATGCACCGGCTTCTGCCCTTTCGGGTCAGCCGCAGCTCTACCGTTGTGCCCGGGGCGGAATACTTGCAGCCGTTGTCCAACAAAATCTCCACCACTTCACACAGGCGGTCGCCATTTCCGTTGACCCAGATGCCTTCCTCCACGGTGCTGACCAGCTCCCGTCCTTCCTCGAAGTACACCGGTTCAAAGGGCAGCACCGCATCGGCGACCAGACAACTCAAATCCACCCGGCATTCCCGACGGTTTTCTGCTACGCCGTCCACCCGTGCCTGGTCCAGCAGTTCCTCCACCAAGCCCCGCATCTGTCGGGACATGACGTAAATACTGTCAGCAAACCGGGTCTTTTCCTCCTGAGAGTATTCCCCGGAACGCAAAAGCTCCGCATTGGTGATAATCACCGTCAGCGGTGTTTTCAGTTCATGGGAGGCATCGGTTACAAACCGCTTCTGGTCTTCCCATGCCTTTCCCACCGGACGCACTACCCAGTGGGCAAGAAACACGCTGACGCCAAAGAAAAACATCTGTGCCATCAGGAAAATAACCACGCACAACGACAAAAGGGATCGAAGCGTGCTGAGTTCTACCGAAATATCCGTCAGAATGTAGCAGACACGGCCCTGCTCCTCCACCTCCAGAAACCGCAGGGAGTAACCGCGGAGAACCCCGGTTTTATCACCGTTGGCTTTGATTCCGGCAAGCACCTCAGAAACAAATGCCCGGTTATCCAGATCAAAATAATGGCTGCCGGCAGCCTCAGGCTCGCCGCTGTCATTCTCCCATACCAGCAGGCAAGTAGGGTTTTGCTCCCAGACATTCTGAGAGATTTCTGTTCCCGGGTCATTCCGGATGTCCCGCCAGGCATTCCGAAGCCTTGTCAGACTTGCCCGCTTCATGCCGTACTGGGAGCCATGGAGCAAGATCCCCAGAATTGCCAGAAGCATCACAGACAGAATAATTATCAGAATGATAATCAACTTCCAGCGAAGTTTACCGATCATCGTCCTCACACTCCAAATAATAGCCCATACGTCGCTGCGTGCCGATGGTCACCTGAGAGCCGATAGACCCCAGCTTCCGACGTAAAAAGGCTATGTAGACCTCAACATGATTGTCCACCGCGTTGGACTCATAGCCCCATACCCGTGCCAAAAGGGTCTCTTTGGACACAATTCTGCCCCCTGCCTGAAGCAGGGCGCGCATAACGTCGAATTCCTTGGCAGACAGCCGCACCCAACGGTCGCCGCAATGCAGAATACTGGTGCCCAGATCCAGCTCGAGATTGCCAAAGCACAGGGTATCGATCTGATTGCCCTGACGGCGCAGCAGGGCATTGATACACGCCAGCAGCTCACGGGTGTCGAAGGGCTTGGTCAGATAATAGTCCGCGCCGGCATTCAAGCCCTCGATGCGGTCGGCAACGTCGGACTTGGCGGTGAGCATCATAATCGGCACCGCGCAGCGCTTGGAACGCACCCGTCTGGCAACCTGATACCCATCCATTCCGGGCATCATCACGTCCAATATCAAAAGGTCATAAATCCCCAACTCGGCATACTCCGCACCGCTTTCCCCGTCACCAACGACTTCCACCTGAAAGCCTTTGGACTCCAGCAGAATTTTCAGGGTATCGGCAAGGATTTTTTCGTCTTCAATCAGCAAAATTTTCATAATACCACTCCCGGCATATATTTTTACTGATATCAGTATACCATCCATATCTTAACACATCCTGAAACAATTATAAAGTTTTTATTACATGAAAACTAAATATTACCCCCCGGGGGAACCGGCGTAATTCTCCTTGCTTTTTCAATGGGAGCATGGTAAAATGGAGGGTAGTATTTTTTGTCGAAAGGAGGGCTGGTATGAAGCATCTGCTTGCCATTTTTCTGGCGATTGTGCTGTGTATCGGATTGACTTCCACCGTATCAGCCCAAAGCGCCGGGGAGCAGCTTCGCAGCGATACCATCATCGACAGCCACGGCAACGCCGTGGTCAATCTCACCGTTACTTTGAACATGGAAGAGGCAGTGGCAGACCCGGTGTTCCCCATCCCTGCCGATGCCGGAGAAATCACCTTAAACGGCGGCGAGCAGAAGCCCACCGTCACCGGTCAGGGGGCGCTGATTTCTCTGCGCTCTGTCACCGGCGGTATGGCAGGTCAGTTTACCTTTACTGTCCGCTATACCCTGCCCTCGGTGGTGGCTTCCCAAACCGATGAAGAGGGCAAGGAAACCCTGACGCTGACCCTTCCCCTGCTTTCGGGCTTTGCCTATCCCGTGGAGCGTCTTGAATTTTCCGTCACCCTTCCGGGAGAAGTTCCCCAAGCGCCGACGTTTTCCAGCAGCTACTACCAGCAGAATATCCACTCCCTGATGCAGTTTCAGTCCGGCGGCAGTACCGTCACCGGTACAGCTTCCAATCTGAAAGACCACGAGACCCTGACCATGACCCTGCCGGTGAATGACAGTCTGTTCCCCCAGACTGCCGTTGAGGTTCGGGTGATGGGTATGATGGATATCGCCGTGGTGGTTTTCGCTCTGCTGGCAACCGGCTACTACCTGCTGACCCTGATGCCGAAAATCCGCCGCCGCAAATCATACACCACAGCCCCCGACGGCATCACCGCCGGAGAAACCGCCCTTTGGCTCACCGGCAGAGGTGTGGATTTGAGTCTGCTGGTGGTAAGCTGGGCACAGCTTGGTTACCTGCGGCTGCAGGTGGACGATAACGGCAGGGTGCTTCTGCACAAGCGGATGGACATGGGCAACGAGCGCAGCACCTTTGAAAACCGCTGCTTCAAGAGTCTGTTCGGACGGCGCACCATTGTGGACGGCACCGGCTACCATTACGCACAGCTTTGCCGGGACTTGCGCCGCAAAACCCCCGGCATCAAGGACATTTTCCGTCCCCGTTCCGGAAACCCCGGTATTTTCCGTTTTCTTGGACTGATAGCAGCGGCGCTCAGCGGCATTTTGCTGGGGCAGGGCTTCCATCCCCATTCCATATTCCTTCGGGTGCTGTTTTCTATGCTCTGCATTGGCTTTGCCTTTGCACTGCAAAGCGGCGGCAACGCGCTCCCCGTCCGTCAGAAGCTGCCGCTGTACATCGGACTTCCCTGCGGCTTTGTCTGGCTGGTGCTGGGCATTGCCGGTGGAGAAATCGCCATGACGGTGTTCATGGTGGCATTTCAGTTTCTGTGCGGCATTGCCGCTGCCTACGGCGGCAAGCGGACAGAACTGGGAAATCAGGTCATGGGGCAGTTTCTGGGGCTGCGGAAGCATATGTACGGCGTGTCCAAAAAGGAGCTGCAGCGGCTGCTGAAGGGCAATCCGGAATACTTCCACGATTTAGTTCCCTACGCGCTGGCGCTGGATTGTGACCGTCGGTTTGCCCGTCGGTTTGCACGGCTTCGTCTGCCGGAATGTACCTACCTGATCAGCGGCACCAACCACCAGATGACCGCCGGAGAATGGGCAAAGCTCCTGCGCACCACCGTCCAGACGCTGGATGCCAAAGCCAACCGCCTTCCCTTTGAAAAACTGACAGGAAAATAAACAATCCCAAATGGGGCTGGCTCAAAACAACCGTTTTGAGCCAGCCCCTTCGTCATGTTATATAAACACAGCGATAAATTGTTGTTTAACTTACAACACAGGCGACTTGGCTCTCCCTTTGGGAGAGCTGGCACGCCGTAAGTCGTGAATGAGAGGGCAATCCGAAAAATGTTTCATTATCGCCTGCGGCGATGTGATTTTCTTTAAGAAAATCACGATGCCCTCTCCGCCCCCTTCGGGGGCACCTCTCCCATAGGGAGAGGCAAGTGACATATGCGTAATTGAACTTCAAACAACAATTTACCGTCCCCTCCCCTAACTCCGGTTCTGCCCGAAACCGCTTTGTTTTTTCGTCCCTTTCCACAAAAGCGTATAGGGGTTTTTGTGGGAAGATCCTAATTGTCAAGGGCAGGGGGATGCAGTATAATTATAATGT
>JAFULI010000122.1 GCA_017473455.1 Oscillospiraceae bacterium | reverse complement strand
ATGAGGCCGCTTTTCTGCTCCCGCATCTGCTTCATCACGGAGTGGGCAAAGTAGAAAGGTCCTTTAAGATTCACGTCAAGGCCCCAGTCAAAAACCTCAATCGGCACATCCGGAAATTCCGGGTATTCTTTTCTATCCACTTTCAGCATCCGGGGTGAGTAACCGCCCGCGAAATTGGCCATCACATCGATACTGCCGAAAATATCTACCGCTCTATCCCGAGCCGCACACACCTGGTGATAATCCCGGACATCGCAGCTGACCGCAACAGCTTTGCCTCTACCGGCAGCGCTGATCTTTGCTGCTTCCTCCTCCAGCACCGGAAGATTCACATCACACATTACCACATTGCCGCCCCGGCTTGCCCACTGCTGGGCAAACAGCAGACCCATTCCCGATGCTGCTCCTGTAGAAATAGCTGTTTTATTTGCAAACTCCATATGCACAACTCCTTATGCTTCTATAATGGTATCATTATAGAAGCTTTTTCACCGGAGAGCAATGGCATAACCGTTTCTGGTTTAACATTTCCGATACTATTACAATCTATTTCCTTGCTTATATTTTGCAATTATGATATTCTATTCACGAGGTGATACCCATGCCGGACTTATCCGCTGTGACTTTGACCCAACTGATCGATGCCATGACCGTCCAATCCCCAAAGGGACGAACCCTTCAAATGCACTGCCGCAGCAGCTATGCGCTCTCCTTCTGCTACTCAGGAAAGATCACCTACACTCACCAGGGAAAGGAATTCGTTTCTGACCGGGATCATGCTGTGCTGCTTCCAAAAGGAGCAAGCTACCGCTTGTATCGCAATGAAACAGGCAGCTTTCCCCTGATCAACTTCCAGTGTGAAAACCTGCCCATGGATACCTTTCTGGTGATTCCTCTGCACAACCCTGAGAGCTACCTTGCGGATTTCGAGCAACTGAAAACCAGGCTGCTGTTTCCATATGGCCGTGCAAAGGCTCTGAGCATTTTCTATGATATTCTCTATCGGCTAAGCACTGAGGGCACCGCCGCCAATGCCATTCTTTTGCCTGCCATTCATTACCTGGAGACCGGCTTTTCCGATCCGGAGCTTTCCAATGCTGTCCTGGCTGCTAAATGCGGGATCAGCGAGATCTACTTCCGACAGCTATTCAAGGCGCATTTCGGCACCAGCCCCCGGCAATACATTCTGGAACTGCGCCTCAGCAGGGCAAAGCAGCTCCTTGCCGGAAGTACCCTTACCGTATCGGAAATCGCTGAACGCTGCGGCTTTACAAGCCCCTATCATTTCAGCCGGGCCTTCCATCATGCTGTGCAGTGCACACCGTCGGAATACCGGAAAGAAAACCGGCTTATGATCCTTTAGGAGAACCTGAATTTTTGATTTAACCGGCAGGCACGGGCCCGCAACCAGTGTGTACCCGGTGCAGTGCATTTCGCCAGACAAGCGAAAACCGTGCGGTATCGCTGCATGTTCAACTTCCGATTTGGCGGGCAAGGGCCCGCAGCCAATGCGTGCATAGTGCTCAGCGTATCGCTATTTCCCTGACCCGCTCGGTATCGCCCCTGCGGCACTTCAAATTCCGATTTATCGGGCAATACCCGATAAATAATTGACAATTGACAATGTACAATTGTCAATTAAGGTGTCGCCAAAGGCGACGAATTGAAATCATTTTCCGTAGGAAAATACTGCGGTGTACCCAAAGTCAAGGACAATTATTAAAAGATAAAAATGAATTGCTAAAAAGTGTGATATAATGGACTTGCTTTACCACCCAGGAGGATAGTGCAACGCTGGGGAGCGACATGAGCGCCGGGGGTGGGTTTGCAGGAGGCAGCATACCACACTGGGTATGTTGCCTTTTGCTGCCTCCTGGAAACAAATGCGATAAACCCATCTGTCAGGTTTTCGACCACTTCGGTAGAGGATAAATCCCCGTCTTCAGATACTCATAAAACTCTGCCGGAGACAGCTTCAGAAGACCCCACTGGTAGCGGTCATGGTTATAGTAGTCCATCCAGTCCTCCAACAGCTCCTGGACATCCGGGAACTTCCGGCACTTAGCTACCTCTGCCTTAATTTCATCCTTCATGTGCCCGAAGAAGCTCTCCTGCGGAGCATTGTCCCAACAGCAGCCTTTGGCTGACATAGACTGCACAAACTCTGCCTCCCGAAGCTTGGCGATGAAGGCATTGCTGGTGTAGTGACAGCCCTGATCACTGTGGACAATGACCTCATTGTCCAGTCTTGCTCCATGTTCTTGCAGCAACCTTCCTACTGTTTCAATGACAAAATCCACTGCCAGGCTTTCACTCACTTGCCATGCCAGCGCCTCCTTGGTGTAGGCATCCATGATAACGGAAAGGTAGCATTTGCCGCCTCGATAGAACAGATAAGTGATATCTGTCAGCAGAATTTTTCTTGCTCCATGCAGCCGGAACTCGCGGTTGACCACATTCGGTGCCACATGATTTGTCTGCATATCCTTTGCCATCCGGCGGTAGGGATTGGGACGCCGAATTGGACAGAGCAAACCGTATTTCTTCATTAACCGCCGTATTTTCTTCACATTCATGCGGATTCCAATGTGCAGAAGTCGCATATGAATGGAACGGGCTCCTTTGGCAAAGCCACGAAAACGGTAGGCCTCCAGAATTAGGGCAAAGTCCTTTTGGTCTGCCTCTTCCTGAAGCTGACGAGTTCCTTCGTTTCCAATCCAGTTATAATAACCGGAACGGGATACTCCGGCAATTTGACACAAAGCAGTAATGGACAGCAGGTTGTTGTCTCTGGAGGCAGCATCCCAAATCAGGCGAAACTTTACTTCTGCCGGTGCTTGGATTCCCATGCTTTCTGTGCCTCCAAATTTGCCGCCTGCAACTTTTTTAAAAACTCTACTTCCTGTCGGGTGTATGCAAGCTCTGCCTCCAGCTGCCGGATCCGCTTCTCGGCAGACTGGTTGCGCTCTTCCGGACTCTTGGCTTTGCGCTGATGGCGCAAATTAACAAAACCTTCTTCTCGTTCCCCAGTCTTCCTCAGACGCTCCAGAAAGCCGTTGATCCGCGCTGTTCCCAATGCAGCAGTGTCGATGCCGTGTTCCTCAAACACCGTGTAGATGTTCTTGCCGGACAGAAGTTCCCGGTAAACCAAACGCTTAAATTCCGGTGTGAAGCACACACTTCGATTCGTGACACTCTCCACATGTGGACTAGCTTTTAAAGAAGCCATCTCCTCGAAGCTAAACAACTTGTTACTCATGGTACCCATTCCTCTCTACGCCCTATCTTGGGTACCATTCTACCACACTTTTTCCCCGTTGCAAATTGTCCACACAGAAGGGTTTTGGAAATTCTCATCATCTTTTTCTGTCCATTTTTAAGGGACGATGCTGTCTATTCCCTTTCCCGTGTGTCCATTTTTCGGGGTACAGTTTATACCATAATTGTCCATTGTCAATTATCAATTGTCAATTCGGCATCTGCCTGATAAATCGGAATTCAGACTATCGGCTTTAATAAGCACAATCGTGATAACAACTCGACTTCTGAGCACTTGACTGACGCGCAGCGGCCGGGAGGGGTTCTCAGGGGAGGGCGGCTTGAAATCGGGGTAAAACGGAAAGATAAAGATAGCGGCATCGATAGATTTCACCGGTCAGCGCCTCCCCTGAGTCGGTTCTTTGCTTCCTTTCTTGCCGACCCAAGAAAGGAAGGCCCCCGGCAGGGACCGGAACCAACGAATTCCGTAGTGAGTGTTGGTTT
>JAFULI010000121.1 GCA_017473455.1 Oscillospiraceae bacterium | reverse complement strand
ACTGCACGCTGTCCAGACGGCAACCGCTGACGAAAGGGGCTGAAGCTATGGCAGGAATATCCAAAAGAAAGCTGGCACAACTTGAAAAGGTCGCACAGGAAACCCAGGCATTCGCTCCGGTGGCGGCTGCTATGCGATATGGCAAGCGTTATTCCGATTTGACGGAAGATCAGCAGGATTTGTATGCCCGGTTTATGGGCTATGGTAGCGGCAAGATATATGCTGCCCTACTGATGCAGCTAGCGGAAATCGGTGTGGGTGAAGGTATGGACGAACCCTTGCGGAAGCCTTCACAATTTAGGACAGAGGCAGAACGAGCTGAACATATCCAGAAGGTAGCAGCCGAAATCCAGCATATTCTGGACGGTGATGCCGATGGCTGATAAGCTGACAGAGGAAGAAGCCAGCCGCAGGAATGCCGCTGTTTGTTTGATGTGTACGAAACCGGAATGCACCGGAGCTGCTGCCTGTTACCAGCAACGCAAAAAGAACCAGCAGCGAATATATCAAGCTGACCGGAGATCGGCAGAGCGTGCCTTGAATGCGTTTTATAATGCAATGTGGGAACAGGAACGGCGTGAACGGCTGAACGCAGCACACAAGGCTTTCCACGAACAGAGAGCCAAAAAAGAATAATCCTTCCTTTGCACATTCGGTGCAGAGTTTCTCCTTTAGGGAAGCCGTCTGGCGTTTGCTGGGCGGCTTTTCTCATACCCTAAAAAACCACTACAAAACCACTACCTACAACAGAAACCACTACACAACAAGCTACAACAGGCAATAGCAATTTACGGCAAAAAGTTTTGAAACCAAATATAAAACCTTTTATAATACAGGATTATACAACAAGAAAAGTTAGAACACAACAGGCTATATTGTTTTGGTAAGGATGAGGTCGCCAGTTCAAATCTGGCTAGCAGCTCCAGAGATACTCCGAAGTTTCGACTTCGGAGTTTTTCTTTTAGAGCAGCGCAAGAACTGGCGACCTCATCCACCTGCCCGAAGGGCATCGTCCCCTACGGAGGGCTATTCGCAGCTACGTTTTTCGATGAGCCATTTGCGTGGATTGTTTTCAATGTATTGCCATATTTCATCATAATCCTGCTGATTGCGGATCACATGGTCGTAATAGGAACGTTGAAAAATTATGGTGCCAATATCCCGATGACAAAAGCGTTTGAAGGTGGAAACGAAATGAGGAACCACTGCATTCGTAGGGGACGGCGCCCTCGACGTCCCGTTTACCGCAGTCTGGTCAACCAACAAGATCAGATGTATGTGATCCGGCATGATGATAAATTTATCCACAACGATGCCGGGAATTCGATTGCTGCTTAGAATATATCGGTGTGCAAATTTACCAATCTCTGTTAAGACAATCTCAGGGGCGTCGAGGGCACCGCCCCCTACGATGTTGCTGAGGATTTTCTTTCTGTCTTGGGTGCAGAGGGTGATGAAATAAGCACCGTTTGTGCTGTAATCATATTCACATAACCGATTTGCTTTTCTTTTGGGATGTTCCATATGTGTTCCATCCTTTACGGGTTTTGTAGGGGACGGCGCCCTCGACGTCCCGTTTGCACATTATATCACACCCAAAGTAAAGAGAAAAGGTAGAACTTCCTAATTTCTTTTGAATTTTCGGGACAGGTATGGTATCATAACCTTGCGACACAATCATACATTGCGAACGACACAAAGGATGTGTTTTTACTTTGGTAAAAACGCATCCTTAATTTGGCATCCTTTGGGGTCGTCGAATGATTGTGTCGCAGCAATGGGGTTATGCGTTTTTCGGTGCGTAGCCTCGGCTACGCACTTTTTATTTTTACAGAAAGAAGGAACGACTATGAAAAGAATATGGTCCATAATTTTGGTAGCAATAATCTGCCTGTCCCTGTGTTCCTGTGGTAGTTCCGGTCGGCAGCAGGGGAAGTCCTTTGATAGTGTGGAGTCATTGCTGAGTTCTATCACTGGAATGTGGCTGGTGGATGATTTCGATAAAGAGGAATTTTATGTATTTCTTGATGGCAATATCTATCGCACAAATCATGCTGCTTATGAATATGAAATTGAAAGATTGTTGGATGAAACCCTGCAAACGAAAGGCTTGGGTGCATGGAGAAGTATGGATTTTCAGGCATCCTTCGTGGAACTGGATTATCAGGATGTTCTCAGGGAACCTCTGACGGGGGTTTCCTTTCAGCCCAAGAAGGGAACTATCGTTTTAGACGAAGGAAAGTCTTGGGAGAAGACACTCATTGTGTCGGATACCGGCATCGTACTTGTGGAAGGGGATAGTGAATTTGGCGTTGATCTGATAAAAATTGCGGATCTGCCGACTTTTTTCGGTGAAGAATTTGAGGAGATATTTACCCGGGTGAAGATGGAAACCACAGTGCCGAAAAGTATGCTTCTGCCGACAGTTAAGGATTATGGAGAGTTACTCCAAAATGCCCATGGACAAGTCCGGGAGTGGCCGGTAGTATCTCGTACGGATGATTCACTGATTAAGAGTCTTGACGGCACTTTGGAAAGTAATTTGGGGTCTTTTGTTCTGACAGATTCTATGGTAACACTTGGCTTGGGGGCCAGAGGAGCGGAAGGTAATCCCTATGTATTGGTGTATAATACCCTTGGAACCGGTGCTGATCTGGTCATTCGTGACAAATTGTTTTATGATTTGAAGACGGCGCTTTCTTTTGTTACTCCCGTTGTTCAGAATATCCCCAATTCACTGACGGGAGAAGAACTGCATGATCTGTTTATGCAGGAACGCGTGTTAGCGGATGGTGTCTATCAATTTAAGAAGACCATAGGCTCCGTGACCTATCAAATATATAATGGTGCAAGTTGGCCCAATCTGTATGTAACCATCATCGTCAGCGTAGAGGACACGATCCCTTTGGCAGACAGTCTGGATACGCCTAATACCGATAAGCCGGAGCTGCCGGACAATTCCGGAACGCAGACCGAAACCCGTCCCACCACGGTTCCTCAGCCCACAACGGAGCCGAAACCTGATATACCCACCGAGACAGAGCCGGAGGTATCGACTGCCGGACCGATGCCCTCGGAGCCGACCCTTTGTGATCATAACTATGCAGCAGCTACCTGCACAACCCCCAAAACCTGTACGATTTGCGGAGTAACTGCAGGGGATGCGACAGGTCATGACTGGAAGAAGGCTACCTGCACCCAGCCTAAAACCTGCACAATCTGCGGTGAAACCATTGGCGATGTGGTTGACCACATCTGGAAGGAAGCCACCTGTACTGAGCCTGCAACCTGTACTGTTTGTAAAAAAACCTCAGGAATGCCAAAGGGGCATGAGCTGAACTACACACAATGTTGGGACTGCGATTATTCGGATTTCAGCTGCATTGCGAAGAATTATACAGACATATCCTGCTATGATGGAAAAACCGGTGAGGACTATGAGGTTGAAAATGTATCTATCAGCACGTCGGGAGTTTTGACCTTTACCTTCAAAGGGGCAAAGCATTTACTTGTATTAAAGCAATCCGGCGGAGACGTTTGGGAGGTGACCTTTGATTGCTACGAAAATGGAACGCTGGTGCACGATGCACAGGTGAGAGCCAATGAATCATCAAAGGGGACACTGGTACATTTAAGTTGGAAAAATCTTGACGGATGTTATCTGTATTTCTGCCTTTTTGGATGATGCTACATATTCGCAAAGATTTTAGAGTATCCCAAAAGCAAAAGCATGGAGATGCGCTTCTCTTTACAGTTTGGCCATATCATGCTATAATCCAATCAAGAGGTGATACTATGAAGCTGAAATCCTTTTCCTGCACAATCCTGATCATCGGCATTCTTGCTTTGCTGATTGGGTTGGCTTTACCCATGCTTCTGTATGCTGTCAACACACCCAACGGGATCATCGGTGGGGCAGGGCTTCCTACTTATCGGCTTTATCTGGACGGCGTGCCGGTTTGCCTTTTGCTTTGGGGTGGTGTCCTGACGGTTACCGGGCTGTTCTGCCTGATTTTCTCCAAAACCGTGAAGAAACATTGCGGTATCCGGACTTCCGCCGTGGCGCTGAGTCTGTCCGCTGTTGGGGCGGTGGGACTGGTATGCTTTCTTATGTGGATTGTGTTTGCCACCTTTGGGGAGGTATCCCGACACCCGATTTCCTATCCGTGCAGTGTCATTGGCGGTTTGCTCGCGTTTGTCACATTTGTTGTACTGGTGATTGTGTACTTCGGATTTCGCAAGAATAACCCCACAATTCTGGGAATTGTACTGGATGTTTTTATGAGCATTGCGTACTTACCTGCGTTCTTTTACACCCTGTCGTTGATTGAAAGCCTGATAAGTTAAATGAAACACCCCACTGCCGTTGACCAGACGGTAGTGGGGTGTTTCGGAGAAAAGAGAGGTAGGAAAATGAAAAGAATGAAATATCATGGTTCTTCTGCATATACTGTATCATAGAACTATTAACAAAATAAGCCATTAATTATTAAAAGTCTATTAAATGCGCCAGAATTTCTTCTTCGGTCAGCTCCCGAAGCTGTCCTCTGGGGAGGTCTCCCAACTCCAGAGTGCCTTCTTTTCTTCGTTCCAGATAGGTAACGTGCATTCCCCGGGATGCCATCATTCGCCGTACCTGATGGTACTTTCCCTCGCATACGGTAATCAGGCTTTCTCCTGCGCCCAAAGGCTCCAGCCCGGCGCTGCGGCACACAGTGCCGTCCCTGAGGGTCAGGCCTGCACGGAAGGCTTCCACGTCCTCAGGGGACGCTGTGCCCTCATGACGGGCATAGTAGACCTTGGGGATTTCTTTTTTGGGAGAGATGAGTTTGTGGAGCAGATCTCCGTCGTTGGTAAACAGAAGCAGACCTTCGGTGGCTTTGTCCAGCCGTCCCACGGGCTTCAAATCCCGATACTGCGCCGGCAGCAGCTCCATGACGGTTTTCTCCACCGGGTCTTCCGTTGCGGTGATGTACCCGGCAGGCTTGTTGAGCATGACCACCAATCGGCGGTGACCGCCCAGAGGATTGCCGTCCAGACAGACGGTCTGGGCTTCGGGATTGATCTTCATACTGCCGTCCCTGACAACAGCACCGTCCACGGTTACCCGTCCGGCTTTGATGATGGGCTTTACCTGACTGCGGGTTCCAACTCCGCTGTCGCAAAGGAATTTATCCAAACGTTCCATACTTCCTCCGTTCTATTCCCTCCGGGGACTTGCATAGGATTTACAACAGGGGCAAAGACCTTTTCGGAGATGCCCGGCAAGAATAAATCTGGAGGGATTATCATGATGATCATGACCGCAAAGGTCGATAAGAAAAAGATTGCAATCATACTGGCAGGCATTCTCGTCCTGATTGTGGGACTGGTGCTGCTGTTTGGCGGTGGCGATTCTGAGCCGGCATCCACCACGGTTGCGGCGGTTGCGAACAATGACGACCGTGTGAAATTCCTGAGCAGCTTCGGCTGGGAGGTGACCACATCCCCCAAGGAGTCCTCTCAGGTAAAAATACCGGAAAAATCCTCAGAAGTTTTCGACCGCTACAATTCCCTGCAAAAAAGTCAGGGCTATGACCTCAGCGCCTATGCCGGTCAGACGGTGATGCGCTATGTCTATCAGGTCAATAACTACCCCGGAGCCACCGAGCCGGTGTATGCCACCTTGCTCATCAGTAAAAATCAGGTCATCGGGGGAGATGTCACCGACACGGCAGCCAAGGGGGTAATCCGTGGCTTCAAGATGCCAAAATCCCCGACGCAGGATGTCACCCAGCCTTCGACTCAGCCAACCACGGAACCGACCACCGGTACTACCTGACCAGTTTATCATATTATTTCCCACTTGACAACACCCGACCTGCCGTGCTATTGTGTAAAAGAAATCTTCAGGGCGGGGCGAAATTCCCCACCGGCGGTGACAGTCCGCGAGCAGTTGATGCCGAATCGGTGAAATTCCGATACCGACAGTATAGTCTGGATGAAAGAAGATGGCATAGTATTCTTGCGCCCTGAGAGTATACTGCTCTCAGGGCGATTGTATTTTTCAGGAGGTTATTGGCGATGGCAAAACGGCTGGATGTGAAGCGCCTGGTAATTCTGGCAATGTTCACGGCGCTTTCCTTTGTGGTGGTGTGCCTCATCCGGATACCGGCAGTGGCATTTTTGAAGTATGAGCCGAAGGATGTGATTATTACGGTGGGAGGCTTCATTCTGGGGCCTTTGGCATCGCTGATTATCTCTTTTGTGGTGGCATTGCTGGAGATGGTGACCATCAGCGAAACCGGTATCATCGGTGCGGTAATGAATTTTCTGTCCTCCTGCTGCTTTGCCTGCATTGCATCTCTGGTGTATAAGTACCGCCGCACTCTTTCCGGGGCGATTCTCGGTCTGCTCCTTGGCAGTGTGGTCACGGTGGGGGTTATGATTTTGTGGAACTGGCTGATTACGCCGCTGTATATGGGGGTATCCAGAGAGCAGGTCGTGGGAATGCTGGTACCGATCTTCCTGCCCTTCAATGCCGTAAAGGTGGGACTGAACACCGCTTTGACGGTGTGTCTGTATAAGCCCCTGGTCAGCGCCCTGCGGAAAACCCGTCTGCTTCCCACCACACAAACCCAAAAGGGAAGCCCCAAAATCGGCATTTACCTCTTTGCCGGCGCATTGCTGATTACCTGCATCGTGTTCCTCCTCGTCCTCAGGGGCATCCTCTGATGCAGCGGTAAATTGTTGTTTGAAGTTCGATTACGCATATGTCACTTGCCTCTCCCTATGGGAGAGGTGCCCCCGAAGGGGGCGGAGAGGGCGATGTGATTTTCTTAAAGAAAATCACATCGCCGCAGGCGATAACGACACATTTTTCTGATTGCCCTCTCAGTCACGCCTTACGGCGTGCCAGCTCTCCCAAAGGGAGAGCCAAGTCGCCTGGTTGTAAGTTAAACAACAATTT
>JAFULI010000120.1 GCA_017473455.1 Oscillospiraceae bacterium | reverse complement strand
GCATAAACGTCGGAGTGGTCACCGAAGATGTTCAGAGCCTGAGCAGCCACAGTACGGGCAGAGACATGGAACACGCAGGGCAGCAGCTCGCCGGCGATCTTGTACATATTGGGGATCATCAGCAGCAGACCCTGGGAAGCGGTGTAGGTGGTGGTCAGAGCACCGGCGGCAAGAGAGCCGTGAACGGTACCTGCAGCACCCGCCTCGGACTGCATCTCAACGACCTTGACAGTATCGCCGAAGATGTTTTTGCGGCCGGCAGCGGACCACTGGTCCACGTTGTCAGCCATGGGGCTGGAAGGGGTGATGGGGTAGATGCCAGCAACCTCGGTAAAGGCATAGCTGACGTGGGCGGCAGCGGTATTGCCGTCCATAGTCTTGAATTTTCTAGCCAAAATGAAATACCTCCTAAAGTATTCAAACTTTGTCCCCAATATCATACCACTTTCAGTTCCGTTTGTAAAGCGGTAAAGCGGGGAGAAATTTGAAAAAACAAAAATATCCGACAGTTGCCTTTCGCTGTAAAATACGATATAATGTACCAAAATGCAGAAAGAGGGGCATATCATGGGGTATCAGATCATAACGCAAGAACGGTCTACGTTGCCAATCCGGGGGGTTCTGTTCGATATGGACGGTGTGGTTTTGGATACAGAAAAGCTGTATGCCCGTTTCTGGATGGAAGCAGCCCGGGATTTCGGATATCCCATGACATGGGAGCAGGCTTTGGGAATGCGAAGCCTCAGCAATACCGCAGGTCAGGCAAAACTGGAATCGTATTTTGGGAAAGGGGTTTCTAGGGAAGCCCTGCGTAACCGCAGAATAGAGCGGATGGATGCCTATATTCAGGAGTTCGGCGTAGAAGCAAAGCCGGGAGTACGTGAGCTTCTGACATATCTGAAAAACCGTGGAATCCGCACGGCCATTACCACATCCTCTCCAATGGACAGAGTGAAAAGATACCTGACTGCACTGGACCTGCTCGATGGTTTTGATCGGCTGTGCAGCGGACATGATGTGCCCAAAGGAAAACCGGAGCCGGATATCTACTTGTATGGGGCGGCAGCCCTTGAGTTGAGAAGCGGGGAATGTTTGGCAATTGAAGATTCCTATGCCGGTTTGCTTTCTGCATACCGTGCCGGATGCCATGCTGTGATGGTCCCGGATTTGGATGGCCCTTCTGAAGATGCCAGACCCTTGCTGTTTGCCCTTGCGGATAGTTTGGGAGATTTGATCGGATTACTGGAAGCATTAAAATAAAGATTGTCTTTTTATCCACAATGGGCTATGATATGAAATTATAGAAAGGGGGCGGTACCATGTTCTGTAGCATCAATTCTGTAGGTATTTGGGGAATTCAGGGCAGTACAGTAGTTTCTGAATGCTTTATTTCCAACGGTCTGCCGGCATTTGATATTGTCGGTTTGCCGGATGCTGCCGTTAAGGAAGCCCGTGAGCGAGTCCGTGCCGCAACGAAGAATTCCGGTTTGCGGTTTCCTACCGGGCGGATCACCGTGAATTTGGCACCTGCCAATCAGAAGAAAATCGGAACGCATTATGATCTTCCCATCCTGCTGAGTATTCTGTGTGCTTGTGAAAGTATAAAAAAACCACCTGCCTCCAGTGCCTTTCTGGGGGAGGTAAGTCTGGACGGCGAGTTGCGTCCCATATCGGGTGTACTGCCAATGGCACTTGCCGCAAAAAAGGCAGGCATTCAGGAACTGTATGTACCGGCAGCCAATGCTGCGGAAGCAACCCTTGCCAGGGGACCTGTGGTTTATCCCATCCATTCGGTTAAGGAGCTGGCGGCAGTTCTGAATGGTGAAACGGAACTGTATTGCGAACCGCCTTGCAATCCCCAAAGAAATGAGTACGCGGCAATGCCGGATTTCAAGGATGTTTTGGGGCAGGAGAAGGTAAAACGTGCGCTGGAAGTAGCCGCGGCAGGCAGCCATAATGTACTGCTGATTGGGCCTCCCGGATCCGGTAAGAGTATGCTAAGCAAGCGTTTGCCATCCATTCTCCCGGATATGACATGGGAGGAAGCGCTGGAAGTAACCCAGATTTATTCCGTTATGGGAATGGTTTCGCCCACGGAACCGATGGTAGTCAGCCGTCCTTTCCGCTCGCCCCACCATACGGTGTCGAATGCCGGTTTGGTTGGTGGAGGTTCCAATCCCAAGCCAGGTGAGATTTCCATGGCGCATAAAGGTGTACTGTTTCTGGATGAATTACCGGAGTTCCGTAAGGATACACTGGATTTGATGCGTCAACCCCTTGAGGATGGTGTGGTTTCTATTGCCCGGGTATCCGGAACGGTAACATATCCCTCGGAGTTTATGCTGGTTTGTGCCATGAACCCATGTAAATGCGGTTGGTACGGTGACCCTTCCGGACGTTGTAACTGCTCACCGCTGTCGGTAGAAAACTATCGCAGCCGCATTTCCGGACCGTTGCTGGATCGGATTGACATCGTAATTGAAGTCCCCGGAGTGAATTATGAATCTCTGCGAACCCGTGCCGAGGCTGAGCCTTCCAGCGAAGTTAAGAAGCGTGTCAATGCAGCAAGACAAATTCAGAATGAGCGTTTCGGGGAGCACACCGGTATGTGCAACGGACGGATGGGGCCCCGGGAGATGCGCGCATATTGTGGTCTTGACTCCAGAGGAGAAGCACTGATGGCGAAAGCCTTTGATACCATGGGCCTCACCGCCAGATCCTATGACCGGATACTAAGAGTGGCAAGAACCATTGCGGATATGAACGGCCACGAAATGATAGGTGCCGGGGATGTTATGGAAGCTGTGCAATATCGGAAAGTCAACATTGGTAACCGATAAACCTAATATTTGAAACGAAGGAATGTAATATGAACGAGATTTTTCTGATGAAATTGGGCGAAATCGTCCTGAAGGGCGCCAACAAGCGTCAGTTTGAGAATAAGTTGCGGCAGAATGTCCGCCGCCGTATGAAGCCCTACGGCAATTTTGATGTATACATTATGCAGTCCACCGTTTATGTAGAGCCGATGGATGCCGAAGCGGATGTGGAAGGTGCATGGGAGGCATGCCACTCTATTTTTGGCGTGGTCAGTCTGTGTCGCTGCCGTCCTTGTGAAAAGAATCTGGATGCTATCTTCCAGGCAATTGAAGAGTATCTTGGTGATGATTTGGATTGTGCTGCATCTTTTAAGGTGGAATCCAAGCGCTCCGATAAGGCATTTCCTATGACGAGCATTGCTATTTCCCAGGAAATCGGTGGTCGCCTTGCGGAAGCCCATCCTCATGTTCAGGTGGATGTGCATCATCCGGAGTATACGGTCTACGTGGAAATTCGGGATTTGGCAGCTTATGTTCATGGGCCTGCTGAGCCCGGCGCAGGTGGTCTTCCTACCGGTGTTGGCGGCAGAGCGATGTGCCTGCTTTCCGGCGGTATCGACTCTCCGGTAGCGGCATATATGATGGCAAAGCGGGGAATGGAGATTGAATGCGTTCATTTCTTCTCCTATCCGTACACTTCTCAGCTTGCCAAGGATAAGGTGTTGGAACTTGCACGTCTGGTAACCCGCTATGCAGGCCGAATGACGGTGAATATTGTATCTTTCACCCAAATTCAGGAGGCCATTCGTGATAATTGCCCCGAGGAATTCTTCACTTTGATTATGCGTCGGTTCATGATGGAAATTTCCCAGCGGATTGCCAAGGGAGATGGCTGCGGTGCACTGATTACCGGTGAGAACCTGGGTCAGGTGGCTTCCCAGACCATGGAAGCCATGACGGTTACCGGTGCTGTGGTAGACATTCCGATTTTTATGCCTCTGATTGGCATGGATAAAGAGGAGATTGTCACCATTGCCAGAAAGATTGGTACACTGGACACTTCTATTTTGCCTTACGAGGATTGCTGTACGGTATTCACGCCGAAGCATCCTAAGACCAAGCCCACACTGGGTCAGCTTTTGAATGCTGAGAAAAACTTGAACCGGGAAGAATTAATCCTTCAGGCACTGGAAAGTGTTGAGAAGATTACGGTGAAGTATCATGATGACCCTCTGCTCTGATGTCCTGAAAGCCCTCAATGGGAAGACCCTTGCCACGGCAGAAAGCTGTACGGGTGGGGGAATTGGCGCTGCAATTACTGCCGTTCCCGGCGCTTCCTCTGTATATAAAGGTGGTATTATCTGCTATACCAATTGGGTCAAGGAAAATTGTCTTGGTGTTGATCATGGTGTACTGGAGAAGTACGGTGCTGTGTCTTCTCCGGTGGCTGGGGCTATGGCATCCGGTGTCAGAAATGTATTGCAGACGGATGTGGCAGTTTCCGTTACCGGTCTTGCCGGACCCGGAGGAGATGAATACGGCAATCCCGTTGGTACGGTGTGCATCGGATATTCGGATAAGCGCCAGACCCTTGCCAAGGAGTTTCATTTTACAGGGGACCGGGAGGCGGTACGGCAGCAGGCAATCCATGCGGCACTGTCTTTAGTTTTGGAGGCAGCGGAATGAAAAAGCTGAAGTCGTTGCTTCAAAAGCATTATGATATTATCATTTATCTGATATTTGGCGCACTGACAACGGCAGTCAACTATCTTGTGTATTTTCCCTGCCACCACCTGCTGAACCTTTCGGCGGTGGTAAGCAATGCTATTTCGTGGGTTGCGGCGGTGGCGTTCGCATTTGTTACGAATAAACCGTTGGTGTTCAGAAGCCACGATTGGTCACCGAAAACGCTGCTGCCGGAGCTGTGGAAATTTGTTGTCTGCAGACTGGGCTCCGGTATTCTGGAAACGGTTTTCATCTTTTTTGCGGTGGATTGTCCGGATTGGAACAATGACCTGATTGAAATCGCTATGAAGCTGATTGCCAGCGTATTTGTAATTATCGTTAATTACGTTGCCAGCAAGCTGCTGGTATTCAAGAAAAAATAAAGAAAAACACTGTGCCCGAAATCCTCGTTGTTTGCGGTAAGGGCACAGTGTTTTTGGATGGTAATTTACAAAAAGTTATCGATTTATGCGAATTGCTGTGATATTCTAAAAAGAAAAACCTTTTGGGGATGATGCGAATGGCTTTTGTGGAATTCAAAAATGTTGGCAAGGTTTATAAAATGGGTGAGGTATCTATCAATGCTTTGCACGATGCCACCTTTACAATTGAAAGAGGGGAACTTGTCGTCATTGTTGGCCCTTCCGGTGCGGGAAAGACAACTCTTTTGAATATCCTTGGAGGAATGGACACCTTGACCTCCGGTCAGGTGTTTCTGGATGGTCAGGAGATTTCTGCCTTCAATAAACGGCAGCTTACAAATTATCGTCGGAATGACGTAGGTTTTGTCTTTCAGTTTTATAATCTGATTGGAAATCTGACAGCATTGGAAAACGTGGAGATGGCAAATCAGATTTCCAAAGCACCGCTGAATGCGGAGGATGTTTTGAAAAGTGTAGGACTTGAGCAGCGAATGAAGAACTTTCCCAGTCAGCTTTCCGGCGGTGAGCAGCAGAGGGTTGCCATCGCCCGGGCACTTGCGAAGAATCCGAAGTTGTTGCTGTGTGATGAACCTACCGGCGCGTTGGATTATCAAACCGGCAAGGCTATCTTGAAGCTCCTTCAGGATACCGGACGGGAAAACGGAATGACAGTGGTCATTATTACCCATAACAGTGCATTGACTGCCATGGCTGATCGTGTTATTCGGGTGAAAAACGGCACGGTAATTTCTGAAACCAAAAATCCGGAGCCTCAGAATATTGCGGAGATAGAATGGTAATGAAACGAAATGTAACAGCCAAAAATTTGCGGCGTTCCATTATGAAGTCTCTTGGCAGATATATTGCGATCGTTGCAATTATAGCCTTGGGTGCCGGCATGTTTGTCGGATTGCTCAGCACAAAGTCCGATATGATTGCAACGGCGCAAAAATATATGGACGAGCAGAATATGTTTGATCTGCGGCTGCTAAGCACTTACGGCTGGTCCGATAAAGAGCTGGAAGAAATCAAAAAGCTGCCGCAGGTTCAGGATGCTGAGGGCATGATTGAACTGGATGTCATTGTACATCGGGATGGGGATACAGAAGAGCTGGTCTACCGTTTGCATTCTCTTCCGCAGACTATCAATCAGGTGCATTTGCTTGGCGGCAGAATGCCGGAAACACCGGATGAGTGCTTAGTGGATGGCTTTTATGCTGATGATTCGGTATTGGGAACTCAAATTGTAATCTCAGATGTGAATGACCAAGATACTATAGACAGCCTTGCCGGGGACACCCTGACAGTTGTGGGCTATGTCAGCACTCCCATTTATATGGATATGAGCCGTGGTAATACCACCATCGGCAATGGTACGTTGACAAGCTATGTCTATGTTATGCCGGAAGCCTTTAATGTGGATTATTACACAGAAATAGCGGTTACTATCCCGGGGAATTACGCAGTTTATTCGGATGCCTTTACAGATGCTATGGAGGAATTGGCAGATAAACTGGAGCCTGATTTGATTTTGATGGCGAAAGATCGCTATCTGGAGCTGAAAAACAAGGCAGAGCAGGAATATGCTGATGGCATGGCTGAGTATGAGCAAGGGAAAAAGGATTACGAGGAAGGAAAGGCAAAAGCGGAGAAAGAACTCCTCGATGCCAAAGAAGAGTTACTGAAAGGGCAGAAGGAACTGAATGACAACTGGGCAGTTCTCATTGACGGAGAAGCACAGATTCAGGATGCCCAGGACTTGCTCAACCAGACATCTCAGCAACTGACCCAATCGGCAACGGATCTGGCGGATGCAAAAGCGGAAGCCTATGAGCAGCTTGCTTCCGCTTACGACGAGCTGATGACCAACTACAAGACGGTGACCACCAGTCTTGCGCAGGTTCAAAGTGGCTTGGCGCAAATTGACAGTGGAATCCCTCAGCTTGAGGATGGGTTATCCCAATTGGAATCTGGAATTCAGCAAATTGATTTGATGATTGGCGTATTGCGGACATCGGTTGGACTCACACAATCCTTATTGGATGTTGAGAAAAACTCTCCCTTTGCCGATGCACAGCGGATCGCGCAATTGGAAAATCAGTTGGCAACCCAGCAACAAAAGCTGGATGATTATTCCACGCAACGGCAGGATTTGATTGATACTCAGGCAACATATACTCAGCAGCTTGCAGATCTGAAGCAACAGAAAACGCAGCTTGAGCAAACAAAGAAAGATCTTCAGGATGCTCAGGCGCAAATTGAACTTGGAATGCTGGAACTGGAAAGCAGTCAGCTTCAGACGGAGAATACCTTTGCTGCAGCGCAGGCGAAGCTGGACGCGGCTGTTCTTCAGCTTGAAGCAGGACAGGCGGATTTGGATGTCAAGAAGCAGGAACTGCAATCTGCCAGGGCTGAGCTTGAGGATGCCAGAAAGAAAATCAGCGATGCATGGGTTGAATATCACAAGGGATTGAACCAGTCTTACATAGAATTGAATAATGCCTTAAAAGACCTCCAGGATGCCAAAAAACAGCTTGATGATGGAAAGAAGACCATTGATACCATGGAAGAACCGGATGTGTTTTTGCTGAACCGCAATACCAATGCCGGTTATCTTGCCGTGGACAACAATTCCGATATAGTTGCCGGAGTTTCAAGGGTGTTTCCTGCGTTTTTCCTGTTGGTGGCGGCATTGGTGTGTATCACGACCATGACGAGAATGGTGGATGAGGAGAGAACCCAAATCGGTACTCTGAAAGCATTAGGCTACAGTAACCAAAGTATCGTCAATAAGTACCTGATCTACTCCGGCTCTGCGGCAGTGTTGGGCTGCGGTATTGGTGTAGTGGCAGGCAGTATCGTATTCCCGAAGATTCTTTGGGCAGCCTACGGAATCATTCTGTGTCTGACTCCCCATATCGAACTTCAACTCAACTGGCCCCTTTGTATTGCTGTGGTTTTAGCATACAGTGTGGTATCAATGCTCGTGACATGGTATTGCTGTCGCAGAGAACTGAGAGAAGTACCTGCGGAGTTGATACGACCGAAATCTCCGGCAGCAGGAAAGAAAATATTGCTGGAATATTTGCCTTTCTGGAAAAAAATCAGCTTCCTGAATAAGGTCATGTTCCGCAATGTATTCCGCTATCGTCAGCGCTTCTTGATGATGCTGGTTGGTATTGGCGGCTGTACCGCATTATTGCTTAGCGGTTTTGGACTTCGGGATTCCATTGTGGATATTGTTGATTATCAGTTCGCGGAAGTATCGACTTATGATATGGAGGTTTATTTCGCGGAAGGTCAGAACCAGCAGGCGCAGGAGAGTTTCTGCGATACATTACGATCTGACGCGGAGGACATTCTTTTCTATCACCGCACAAGCATGGAGATGGATTTTGACGGAAAGACGAAGTCTATTGATCTGCTGGCCGCAGGTGATGACCTGCGAAATTATTATCACCTGCATCAAGGGAAGAATGACCTGGGAATGCCCGGCTTGGGTGAAATGTTCATAACCATTGGAGCAGCGGATGCAATGGGATTGAAAACAGGCGATACTGTTGTTCTCCGAAATTCTGATATGCAGAACCTGCAACTCACAATAACGGGTATTTTTGATAACAACGTAAATAACTACGGCATCATTTTGCCCCAGACCATACAAGACCAGTGGGGCGAACTGCCCGAAATGCAGATGGCATTGATTAACGTACGGGAAAATCGGGACATCCACGAGGTAGGTGCTACGATTGCCGGAATGGACCATGTGATGAATATCGCCATCAGTGAGGATATCGCCAATCAGGTTGGTTCTATGCTGGATGCCCTGGACCTTGTGGTGATTACTGTTGTGATCTGCGCAGCTCTGCTGGCAATTATTGTTCTGTACAACCTGACCAATATCAGCATTACCGAACGGGTACGGGAAATTGCCACAATTAAGGTGCTGGGCTTTTACGAGAAAGAAACAGCTGCTTACGTCTTTAAGGAGAATCTCTTCCTGTCTGCGCTGGGAGCAGCGGTAGGTCTGGTTGGAGGCATATTCCTGCTTCAGTTTATTATAAGCCAGATAAAAATCGATATGGTTTGGCTGGATGCACGATTGAAACCGCTGTCTTATTTGTGGGCTGTATTGCTTACGATGGTGTCTGCTTGTATTGTTGATTTCCTTCTGTACTTTAAGCTGCAGAAAATCAATATGGCAGAAGCGCTAAAATCCATAGAATGAGTAAAGTAAATTCCTCTGTCGCAATACCGTGACAGAGGAATTTACTTATTTCCCGTATTTTTCTTTCAAATAGAGAATTGCCTGCCGATACCCTTCCAGACCCTGACCTTTAATTGTTTTCTCACATGCCATACCGGCATAGGAAATCTGACGGAAGGCTTCCCGACTGTCGACATCGGAAATATGCACTTCTACCGCAGGAATGGAAACCGATTTAAGCGCATCGAGAATTGCTACACTGGTGTGGGTGTAGGCGGCAGGATTAATGACGATACCGTCGTATTTTCCGTAGGCTGCCTGAATTTCATCCACAATCGCCCCTTCGTGGTTAGATTGAAACTGACGAATTTTGATCGCTTCTTCAATGGCAGTTTGCTCAAGCAGCGCCAATAAATCTGCATATGTATTCTTTCCATAGATCCCGGGTTCACGAATGCCAAGCATATTGATATTTGGCCCGTTAATAACCAGTATTTCCATCATTACAGCTCCAATTCTTCAATGATTCTACGCACAGTCTCAGAAACTGTGGTTTCGTTGGGGATAGTAAGGTCAGCAAACCGCTCATAAAGGGGGCGGCGAATTTTATACATTTGGGATAGATTCTTGGTTTGGGAGAGTGGGCGGCCATCCGTTGGTAATATATCAAGGTTTCGGGTAATCCAGATTATTTTACCGTTTTGATGAAGGAGAGGGTAATTCTCCAATCTGGTCACGCACCCGCCGCCTGTAGATAAAATCAGTCCGGAGCGTTTTCCCAGAGCTTCCAGAACTGTGGTTTCGATTTTTCGGAAACCCTCTTCGCCGTCCGAGGCGAATATTTCCGGAATGCTCCTTCCGGCGTAACGGTCAATTTCATCATCTGCATCCACATAACAACGACCTGTTTCCTGAGCCAATGCTTTGCCAATCGTGGATTTTCCGCAGCCTGGCATACCAATCAGAACAATATTCTGTGTCTGTAACGAAAGCTCTTTGTAAATTCTTTGGATGCAGTCGTTCTCTATGCTGCGACCGGTAAACCATTCTGCACTTTCTTTCGCCTGCGCCACCAGCATTAACAGACCGTTGACTGCTACGCACCCACGCGCTTGGGCATCCAGAAGCAGTCTGGTATGGGCGGGATTGAAAATCACATCCAAAACGCCTTCCAGTTTTGGAAAAAGAGACAGGTCAATAGGTGTTTCTCCGTTGTTCGGGTACATACCAACGGGGGTGGTATTGACGATAACAGCAGCATCTTTATGAAGTTGTAAATTTTGATAATTGTTTTCGCCGTTTCTTGAAATGACAATTACCTGACTGCCCAATTCCTCCAAAACCGCTGCAGCAGTATTGGAGGCACCGCCGCTGCCCAGAACCAATACTTTCTTTCCGTTAACCTTCAGACCGCTGCTCTCCACCATAGTTCGGAAGCCAAAGTAATCGGTATTGTGACCGATCAGATTTCCGTCTTCCCGACGAACGATGGTGTTAACAGCTCCCAGCTTTGCGGCAATGGGGGAAAGCTCAGATAAATAGGGAATGACCATTTTCTTGTAGGGAATTGTAACATTCAGACCTGAAAATTCTCCGCTTTGCAGGAAAGCGGCAAGCTCATCAGGTTCCTTTTCAAACAAGGAATAATCATAGTCCGCCAACTTGCTGTGGATTTGCGGAGAATAACTGTGCCCCAGCTTTTGTCCTAACAATCCGCATTTCATCATACGACCTCACTGTAGCTTCCCAGATACTTGAATTCCTCGCAGAGATCCTCCAGTTCACACATAAGCTGAACGAACTCCTGGGAGTAAATAGAGGTTTCTAAATCGAAATAGAACATGAATTCAAATTCCCGATCCGGAATCGGGCGGGATTCCAGCTTGGTAACGTTGATACCAAGGGTATAGAGCCGTGCAAGAATCCTGTACAAAGAACCGGGGCGGTGGGGGAGGATCATCATAATGCTGGTTTTATCCGAACCGGGATAGATCTCGAGGTTCTTGCTAATGCAGATAAAACGGGTGTGATTGTTTCCCTTGTCCTGCACAGAGGAAGCAAGGCATTGCAAACCGTATAGCTCAGCGCAGGAGCGACTGCTGAGGGCAGCAATATCTTTTCTCCCGGAGGTTGCCACCATCTGAGCGGCAACCGCTGTGTTTTCTACGGGAATTACTTTAACACCGGTCAGTTCCTTCAGGAAATCAGAACACTGGCTGATTGCTTGTTCGTGGGAGTAAATCTCTTTGATATCCGCAAGGGTAGCACCCTTGCATGTAAGAAGATTGTGGTCAATTTTCATCCGGAAGGTACGGACAATGGAAAAATTGTGCCGGATCATCAAGTCATATACTTTATTAACAGAGCCGGCGGTAGAATTTTCGATTGGGAGGATACCGTACTGACAAAGGCCTTGTTCAATTGCGGTAAACACGGCATCAAAGTTTTTGAAATACATAATAAAAGGGGACTTGAAGATTTTCTCGCAGGCAATCTGAGAATATGCACCCTCTACACCTTGGCAGGCGACCATGGGTGCCTGAGGGAACAGCTTGGGGGTAGTTTCGATTGAGTTATTGATTCTCTCGTACAAAGGACTGAGAACCATGTTCCGTTTGCTCTGATAACCACGGCTCAGTTCAAAGAGCATGGAATACAGGACACGGGCATAATTGCCCATTTCAGGACCTGCTTTCTCTGCGATTTTGACGAGGATTTCCCGTTCCCGGCTGGGAACCAGAATGGGCATATTGTTAGCTCTTTTATAATCAGCCACCCGGGCAGATACGTCCATTCTGCGGCAAAATAATTCTACGAGCTGATTGTCAATCTCGTCAATTTCATTGCGAAGCTGAGATAATTCCATGGTTACTTCCTCCTGTTGGTTTGGGTATTCCCCAAAACCATGTCAAAAATAGCAATTGCAGCAGCGGCTTCTACTACAGGAACAGCTCTGGGAACAATACATGGGTCATGGCGACCCTTTACAATCAGTTCTTTTTCTACTCCTTCGGAAAGGGAAACACTGGTCTGCGGTACGGAAACAGAGGGGGTAGGCTTAATAGCACAGCGAAAAATCAGGGGCATACCATTGGTGATGCCGCCGAGAATTCCGCCTGCATGGTTGGTTGCGGTGATGATGCCGCCGGTGTCCGATACGGTATAGGAATCGTTGTTTTCGAAGCCCCTCATTTCTGCGACCTGGAAACCTGCACCAAATTCCACACCCTTCACAGCCGGAATGCCGTAGACAATCTGAGCGATGCGACCTTCTGCACCGCCAAACATTGGCTCACCCAAGCCAATTGGCAGTCCGGTCACGGCACATTCGATAATACCGCCAACGCTGTCGCCAACACGACGGGCATCTGCAATCGCAGCGCACATTGCTTCTCCGGCCTTCTCGCTGATTACCGGGAATTTCTCTCCAACGGTACTGAGATTTGGGGTAATTGGGTTAAAGAATTCGTCACAGATTCCGGCGATATTCGCAATATGGGCACCGATTTGGATGCCCATTTCAGACAGCCATTGCTTGCAAAGACCGCCGGCGATACACAACGGTGCGGTAAGCCGACCGGAAAAGTGTCCGCCGCCAGCGGCATCCTGAAAGCCACCGTACTTAACTTGAGCGGTATAATCCGCATGACCGGGGCGGGGGAGGTCTTTCAAATTCGAATAATCTCCGGAACGGGTATTACGATTGCGGATAATGGCTGCAATCGGTGCACCGCAGGTGTAGCCGTCCAAAATACCGGAAAGAATTTCGGGGCTGTCTTCCTCACGACGAGGGGTTGACCAATCATTCTGACCCGGTGCTCTGCGGTTCAAAAATGTCTGAAGTTCGATTTCATCAACCGGAAGTCCGGCTGGGATATTGTCAAGTGTCATACCGATAGCTGTGCCATGGGATTGTCCGAAAATTGACAGCTTTAATGTTTCGCCGTAGGTACTGCTCATATTTTTCCTCCCAGCATTTCATAATCCCTCCAAAAGGCGGGATAGGATTTTCTGACTTCCTGTGCATTGATAATGGTGACTGGAGAATCACAGACTGTAGCTGCAATGGCAGCGGACATGACAATTCGGTGATCGTTGGTGGCATCAACTGTGCCTCCACAGTAACCGGTACCGGATACAATTAAAGTATCATCCTGAATTTGTGCCTTACCGCCTAGGTTTTGGATCATAGCCGCGGTGGTCAGCAGACGGTCGGTTTCTTTCAGACGAAGTCGGGCACAGTTAATAAAGGTTGCGCCCTTTTTCGCGCCTGCTGTGACAGCAAGTATGGGAACAAGATCCGGTGTGTTCCGTGCATCGATTGTTACGCTATTCTCTAAAGCCATCAGCAAGGAGCGTACGGCTTTGTCTCCTTGCGGAGAATCAGGACGTAAATTGGTAATTGTAAGATTGCTTCCCAATGCGTTCGCCGCCAGCCAGAATGCCCCGTTGCTCCAATCCCCCTCTACGGTTACTTCGCCGGGAGAATGAAATTTTATCGGGCCATTCACTTGCATTCCTTTGGTATCTGCACCGAAAAGCGCCATGGCAGCTTGTGTCATTTCCACATAGGGAGCAGACTCTAAATGACCGATAACTTCGATTTTGGTTTTCTCGGAGAGCAATGCCGCGGCAAAAAGCAAACCGGTAATAAATTGACTGGATACATTTCCGGGAATTGCATAGTGACCGCAACTCAGTTGACCTTGACACCGTAGAATATCCGTTGAAGGACGGCTTAGTCTACACCCCATCCGTTCCATTTCCTCCCAAAGAGGAGAAAGGGGGCGCTGGGGGAGTCTGCCTGCCATATGAAATATAGCATCCGTTCCTAAAGCACCCACAATAGGGAGCATGAAACGCAGAGTAGAACCGCTTTCGTTGCAGTTGAGTACGGCAGTCTGAGGAATTGCTGTTATCGGAGTGACTTGATAACCAACTTCGGTGCGATGAATCTCAGCCCCCAGAGCACGGAGGCAGTTTGCTGTAGCCTCAATGTCCTGATTGGTATCCGGACAAATAATAGTGGTAGGGCTGTCAGCAAATGCCGCACATATCAAAATACGGTGTGCCTGAGATTTTGAGGGAATTGCCTGAATAGTGCCGGAGAGAAGACCCGGCTGGATGGTAATGTCCATGATTAAAGACCTGCTTCGATAAAGGATTTTAATGCATCCACTGGAGTGGGAACAATTTCACAATTGCCTACTGTGGAGGGGACAATCAGGTTAACGGTATCTCCGGAACGTTTTTTATCCGACAGAGCGCTTGTGAACAGTTCCTGCGCACTGAATGTGGTGGCAGTGGGCAGTCCGAACAGTTTCAATACATCCACAATGCGGTTACGGGTTATTTCGGAACATTTTCCGGAAGCATATGCGGCTCTGGAAACAATTGCGGTTCCGATGGCTACGGCTTTACCGTGGGAGATTTCGTAGCCGCTTTGGGCTTCTACACCGTGGCCAATCGTATGACCAAGGTTCAGTTTCATTCTGGCACCGGTGTCGAATTCGTCTTCCATGACCACGTCCCGTTTCAGTTCGACACAACGGGTAATCACTTCTTCTGCGCGGAAATGTATTCCACAGTCTTCGAGATGGCAGAACAATGCTTCATCGTATAAAATACCATATTTAATGACCTCTGCGCAACCATCCCGGAAGATTTCCTCAGGTAAAGTGTTTAGAGTGTCGACATCACATAAAACAAGATGGGGTTGATAAAAAGCACCGACCAGGTTCTTTCCGGAAGGAAGGTCAATCGCCGTTTTTCCACCTACAGAAGAATCCACGGCGGCAAGCAATGTGGTGGGGACTTGTATAAAGGGGATACCCCGCAGATAAGTAGCGGCTGCAAAACCCGTTAAATCACCGGTCACACCGCCGCCCAAGGCGACCAAACAATCGCTGCGGGTAATCCGGTTATCTGCAAGGTAGTTCAAAAGCTCCAGATATACGGTGCCGCATTTACTGCTTTCTCCGGCAGGAAAAATGAAGCTGGCTACCTGCAAACCTGCAGCCTTCAAGCTTGCTGCCGCGGTTTCCCCATAAAGCGGATAAACATTGCTGTCGCTGACGATAACAGCCTTTCCAGGATGGCACAGTTCGGTTACTTTGCTGCCGAGCTGGGCTAGAATACCGCTTCCAATATGAACCTGATAGTGTCTGGATGCTTTGACATCGACAACATTCATCCGTCTACCTCTTCTTTTCGACGCTTGCCGTCTTCCAGCAAGGCAATCAGTGTTTCTTCGTCATCCCGTTGGATAGCATCCCGATATTCCTGGAGACTGGTAATCAGGGTATCCAGCTCGAATAGAGTGTTATCTTTGTTTTCAAGGAAAAGCTCCGCCCACATTGGGGCATTCAACCAGGCTACCCGGGTCAAATCCCGGTAGCTGCCGGCGGAGAAGCCCTTATGCTCCAAAGCGGTGGGAGATTTGATAAAGGCATTACTCACAATGTGGGGCATCTGAGATGTGAATGCAATCATGCGGTCATGGTCTTCCGCGGTGGTTACGGAGAAAGAACCAAAATGACAAGGAGCGAGTGCTTTTTTCGCCCACTCCAACAATTCTGGGTCGTCAAAACGCTCCGGAACCAAAACCATAGGTGCTCCTTCGAACAGATTGGCACGGCTGTATTTGAACCCGGAAAACTGAGTGCCTGCCATAGGGTGACCGCCCATAAAAGTAAAGCCGTGCTTTTGAGCGAGGGGGAAGCAGCGAGAGCAAATTTCGCGTTTAATGCCGCAGCAATCAATAACCAATGCATCTTTGCGAATGTATTGCGCATTTTTCTCCAGCCATGAGGCAGAGCCATCGGGGTAGATGGCAAGAAGGATCAAATCGCATTCGTGCATATTGTCAGGGGTCAGGGGGGCATCCACAGCACCTGCAAGCATTGCAAAAGACAGCATGTTTTCATTTCGCACACTGCACAGAACCCGATGACCTTCCATAGCGTATGCTCGTGCCAGAGAACCGCCAATCAAACCAAGTCCGAGGATACCAACAGTCATTGAACCGCCTCCCAAATCCGATTTACCTGCTTGTTAAGTTGGTCAAACTGAGCCGGAGTCAGGGATTGCGCACCGTCGCAAAGAGCGCAGGAGGGGTTATTATGAACCTCAATAATCAAGCCGTCAGCACCGGCAGCCACGGCGGCCAGTGCCATAGGGGGAACCAGTTTGGCTTTACCGGTGGCATGGCTGGGGTCTACAATTACCGGCAGATGGCTCAAGTCGTGAAGCACGGAAACAGCAGACAAATCCAGTGTATTACGAGTATAGGTTTCGAATGTGCGGATGCCACGCTCACAAAGGATGATGTTTTCGTTGCCCTCGCTCATAATATACTCTGCACTCATCAGCAGCTCCTGCAGAGTGTTAGCAAGACCTCTTTTCAGCAGAATGGGCTTATTCGTTTTACCCAGCTCTTTCAGCAAATCGAAATTTTGCATATTCCGTGCACCGACCTGAATGATGTCCACATCATTGAAAAGATCCAGGGTACTGATATTCATAATCTCAGTTACGATTGGGAGTCCGGTATCTGCTTTTGCCTTCAGCAGCAATTCGATTCCTTCGCCCTTCATACCCTGGAAAGCGTAGGGGGAAGTACGGGGCTTGAAAGCACCACCACGAAGAATATTGGCGCCGGAGGCTTTGACTGCCCGGGCAACTTCGATGATTTGCTCCTCGGATTCTACGCTGCAAGGACCTGCCATCATTGCAAAATGACCGCCGCCGATTTTTACGTCACCGACCTGAATTACACTGTCATGGGGGTGAAATTTCCGGTTAGCCTGCTTGAAAGGTTCGGAAACACGCTTGACGGATTCAACGATTTCCAGACTGCTCAGCAGTTCCATATCCACACGGCTGGTGTCGCCGATGAGGCCCAAAATGGTGACATGCGCACCTTCAGAAACATGGATATCCAAATTCATCCGCTGAAGCCAGCTAATCAGATGGTCGGTTTGCTCCTGGGTTGTGCCGTGCTTGAGAATTGCAATCATGGTAAACATCTCCTAAAAAAATAATAGTGCCGCACGGGATGCGATCCTGTGCGGCACCTAAAATGACAATACAAAGTTGAATATTTCTTTGCAACACAAATCGCTATTACTTTTTGTGAATAAAAAAGTAATAGTAGCTAAAATAAAACTGTGCGGCAAAGGTATGATTGACCATTTCAAAGGCCTCCATATACATCAACTGTGGACATTCTACCACGTCTGGTGGAATATTGCAAGAGGAAAATGAAAAATTAGATGATTATTTCTAATTCGTGGATAATAACGTCGAGGTCATTGGGAATGTGTTCTGGAGCGGTAAAGAGGTCTGCCAAAAGTCGGTTCAGGTTTTTCTCGAAATTGGCGGGTAGAATACTGCAGACATCAAGGCAAATGGAAATCAGTCGCTTTTCACCGGGGTGAGTTTTTTCATTCAGGGCAAAGAGAAGGTCAAAGTAAGCTTCCATAAATGCAGCTACCCTGTGGTTGATGCTGATTTTATCATCCCGTTGTGCTGCCTTGACAATCTGCAGCCGATATGCCGGCATGGCGGTGTACAGAAGTTCGCGGCTTCTGTTGATGATGTTTTCCTTTAGCTGGGGCGGATAGGGGACATCAAACCGCTGTTTCGCGGCAACCAGACGACCGAATTTGTCGCAGATGATTTTGCAGTTCAGCAGGTTGTGCCACATACAAGTGGTGTACCCGTTACTTGCCCGGAAATGCTCTACAACGTCGGCAACGCCTGCGGAAAAATCATCCAGGTTGCGGTACAGAATATCGATATCAATTCCGTTATTTAAGGTACAGTTATCCTCGTATTCCCAGAAATGATTACCAATCTCCATGTAGCTGCAGTACCGACTGAGAATGTTTCTGCGGACTGCTTCATCAATGGGAGCGGTACAGTAAAGATAGATATCGTAATCGGATTTTTCGTCAAACCGCATTGTGGCACGGGAGCCGCCCAATGCGATGGCTTCTACCTGCGGAAGCTCGGTTAGTTCATGAAATAAGGCTTCAATCATAGAATTATCTCCTTGCGAAAGTAATGGTTACCAACATTTTATCATGACAAAAATTGATTTGCAAGCATAAAAAACCGGCAGCCACGGTAAATGGCTGCCGGTCTTATCAGGTAATGGTGAAGTTTTGCGTTGTGATGTAATATCCGTTGAAGTAGATTTCGACAGAATAACTGCCTGCATTTACGGGTAACTGAGGGATATCCAGCTCACAGTAGCCACCGCTCCACATGTCCCGCCATGTCTGGCTTACGCTATTCAAACTGATCGGATTACTGTTAGCGTTGCGGATCACATAGGTGGTTTCAATCGTATCGTCAGAGGTATTATAATCAGACCAAAGCTCTATCAGGAAGGACGCTTGCTCACCGGATGCAAAAACATTTCGGAAGTCGGTTTGCGGTACGTCATGCCGGTTCCAGTCTTCTTTATCAGGGGTACGGCACATATAAAAGTGCATATCCTCTGCGGTAACCAGATAGTTATCGAAGGGAATAGCTTCCGATGTCTTGTAGGTAAAATCCTGTCCATAGAAAGTAATTTCGTCTTTCGGTTGAACCTTGATATCATACTGACTGCCGGGATACAAGGGAAGCAGTGTAGAGTTGTTGGCACAGGTAACCAACTGGGGATCGCCTCCGTCCACACTGTAGGTCAGAACCCAGCCTTGTGCCGGTGCTTTGCCGCTGAATTCCCAGAATACAGATATTTGCTGATGATCTGTGGGTTCTGCTGAAATGGCGTTCAGAGTGATGGGGTCTGGTGTAACAGATGCGCTGACACTCTGAGTCATACCAACAGCGGTTACCGTAACGGTGTAGCCGTAAGTGTGATCCAAACCGGTGAACTGTGCGGTGGTATCGTTGGTAGTGATGATTTCGTCATAACCGGCATCATTATAGCAGCGGACGTTCCAGGTCAACTCAGGGGCATCCTCCGGCTTGGACCATACCACATTCAAACTTCCGTTTCCGCAGGAATCAATCACCAAGTCGTGGGCATACAGAACCTTTTGTGCTGTGTAAGAAATTTCGTAGGTTCCGCTTAAGTACAGTGTTTCCTCAATGGGTGCTAGGAGGAAAGTATATTCTGTTCCAACGGCAAGATTGGGAATGGTTACGGTATGACCGGCGAACTCAACGCTTTGGGTTTTTCCACTGGGGGCAGAATAGATTGCGCTCCAACGCTCAGAGTCCGGTCCGTTTACAGAGAAACTCAAAATCACAGAGCCGTCCTCAGTGCCGGCGATCGCGTTGAAATTCAAAATCTCCGTCTGGGTAGCTGTGGTGTAAGATCCCATAGTTGTTCCGATCAGTTTGTGGAACCCGGAAATGCTGATTTGGATGCGGTACTGAGTATTGGAATTCAAATTTGTAAATTCTGCTTTTCCATCCACAACGCCGGTATGCCGGACATTACCGTAGGTATCGGTACAGAACACAGTCAGCAAATCGTCGTCGATATCCGAACTGATGATGACGGTGAGCTGGTCAACACCACCATGCATAGTGATGCCATCGATGTTTTGCAGATAGGCATACTGGTAGTAGAGATAACCACCCAGGCAGACACAACCGATGAAGGCGATAATGCACAGAATGCTGATAACGACCTTGCCGGTGACCTTCTTTGAACCAGTTTTCTTTTGGTTCTTTTGGGGTTCGTAGGGTTCATCGTCCTCGTCTTCCGGGGCAGTATCTGTATCGTCAGGAGCCGGCGGCTCAAGACTAGCAGAAGGTGCAGCCGCATCGTCCGGGGAGGGCACGGCCTGCTCATCGGGAGGATCGGCAGCAACAGTCGTGTCACCTTCCGGCTGCAGAACAATGGGTGCCGGGAAAGGTACGTCAATTGGATCCGGTGCAACAGCAGGTTCAGGCAGCTCGTGAGAAATCAGGTCATCTGCCTGTGCCAGCATTTGTGCGACTTCGTCCGTAACAGGAGCACCTTGCAAACCGGCGACACTGTCTTCCGAGGGAGCGGTTTCGTCCCCGGTACTGTCATTGATGAAAGAAAGGTCTGTGTCCGGATCTGCAGGGGTAAGTGGTGCGTCACCGGGAACTACGGGAATATCTGCGGGAGGCTGCTCCGGCAGCAAGGTATCCATCAGAGCTGCCAATTGCAGTTCGTTTTCGTCATCGGAGAGGAAACCTTCGTCGGGTTCCGGTGGAGGAGGCGGTTCGATAGGAGCAGGGATCAAAGAAATGTCATTGACGGAATTTCTCTGCATATAGTTGGTAATTGCCTGACCCATCTCCGAAGGATCCTGCCAGCGTTTGCCAGGGTCAGGATTACATGCCTTCAGAAGTATCTCAGCCATTTCGTAGTCGGCATAAAGAGGTGGAGGATAGATACCGTCCACTAAATCCTCATCGGAGGGCAGCTCACCGTTGTTATACACCTGATACAGCACCAGACCCAAAGCGTAAACGTCCAAAGTATCATTCAGTTCAGACATTACATCCTTGATTTCCGGTGCAGTATAGCGACTGCGGTACTTGTCCGGCAGGGAGGCGAATTTCAATGAACCAATGGGGAGAAATCCTAAATCGCCGATGCGCCAACCCTGAGTTTCGGTAAGGAATACATTTTCCGGCTTCAGGTCAATGTACAGAAAGCCGGCTCGTCGGGCGGTTGCAAGAGCGGCGCACAAATCCAGCCCCAGATTTACAGCTCCCAGATGGGTTAAAGGTTCAAGCTGGAGAAGTTTTGCAAGAGATCTGCGGTAGGGGCAGAGTAAGTGCAGGCGGAAGCCGACACCGTCGTCCATTTGCTCAAGCTGATAGCCGGAGAAGGGCAGAAACCCCTCCAGCTTGTTGAGGCGGGAAAGGATATTCAATTCTCCAATGGTTCCCTGCGCCAATTCTTCGAAATAGGCAAGTGCCTCCGTCTGGTTGGCATAAGCTCCGGAAAGCAGAAGCGCATCTAAACGGGTTTGAGATGCAGGGATGGAGATGATTTTTAATATGTACTGTTCGTCAGTTTCTGTCCGGATGGCGGGATAGCAGCAAACACCGTGGTGATCGCTGATCGGCTCGCCGACAATAAAGCCATCCAGAAGGGGAGATATCAGCTTTGGTTCTGACAAATCCATCGCCTCCTTTGTTAACTCTGTACATAATATATGAAAACGGGTAAAATTGCAACTGCTTTCTGCAGAATTTCAAGAAAAGGACGATATAAATCAAACATGAACACAAAACTCGACACCTTTCGGCATGGGACGACAGCTTTCTCATAATCCGTTTGAGAGCGAAAAGAATTGCTTAGGTGGTTAACAATAATTTAATTGAAAAACTGTCAAAAGGGGAGTTGTTTTCTTCTTGAATTGGTGCTATAATGCTCTCAATGATTGGTGTGATTTATTCACGCCGGAATGGAGGTTACACATGAATAAGGTAATTTGCGATGTCTGTGGCACCGATTACCCGGAAAGCGCTGCGCAGTGCCCCATTTGTGGCTGTGCCAGAGCCGGTGGTCAGGCATCTTCCGTACCGTTAGAGAATGGCGAAGCCGAAAAGTCTGCCTATACATATGTCAAGGGCGGACGCTTTTCCAAGTCCAATGTTCGCAAGCGTCTGAAGGCTTCTCAGGTGCAGGAGAGCCGTATTGTTGATACGGGCGACCATGATGAATTGAACGATTCCGAGCAGGATGAGGGACAGGAAGAGCGCCGTGGTTCTAACCTTGGGCTGATTATTGTTATCATCTTGTTGCTGCTTGCGATTATTGCTGTTTCTATTTACATTGCGGTTTCCATTCTGGGAATTGGCGATACCACGGATCCCGTAGGCACCGCCGGCCCGGGACAGACGACTTCTCAGCCTGCATCTACGGATGATCCTGATGTATTGCGTGTTCCTTGCACCGGCATGACTCTGGAGACTCCTTCTGTTGAGCTGGTTGCTCTTGACAGTGTCTGGACGCTGAAGGTTCAGCTCCAGCCTGAGAATACCACGGATAAGCTGGTATTCATCTCCGGTGATGAGAGTGTTGTCGTTGTTGACGAGCAGGGTAATGTAACTGCGGTTGGTCCCGGCGAAACAGTGATTGAAATCATTTGTGGAGATGTTAAGGTGGAGTGCCCGGTTTCCTGCGTTTTTGAGGAAGACGTAACCAATCCTACCAATCCCGACGATCCCATTGATCCTACCGATCCTACCGATCCTCCGGAAGTACCCGATGGTTTCGTCCTGAAACTGAACCGGACGGACTTCACACTGGCTGCCAAGGGTTCCACCTGGCAGGTATATCGTGGCGAGGTTGACGCTTCCGAGATTACCTGGTCTTCCGATAATGAAGCGGTTGCTACAGTCGTAAACGGTCTGGTTACCGCAGTTGGTCATGGCAGCACTCAGATCCATGCTGAGTTTAACGGCCAGAAGGTGTCTTGCTGGGTGCGTTGCCCCTTTGCGGATGAAGAACCTACCGAACCTGAAACCCCTGAAGACCCCGATGCACCCACCGAGCCTGCTCCTACTGTATACACCATTCGAATTAACGGTTTGGTTCCTTATTACGGAAACGGTTCCAACGAGGTCGACACCTCGTGGAAGGTCGGCGAAACCTTTAGTTTGACGGTAGAGGATGAAATGGGAGCACGGAAGGATATCCAGTGGCAGATTCCTGACAAAACTGTTTGCAGCATTGAGGGCAAGACGGTTACCTGCCTTGCTGCCACCAAAAAGATGCTGATTACCGGTGAATACGAAGGTGTTACTTACACTGTGACCTTGCGTATTTCCGAAGATACAGCAGCGACAGAACCGGCAGAAGGTACCGAATAATGAATGACAATAAGACGGCAACACAAATCGTGCTGCCGTCTTATTATGCATTGAGGGGTAGCTGTTGCTTTGGTTAATCATCCGCGGCACAGTGCTTCTTACGGAACAGAAACGATACACACCATAAGCCTGCAAGACCGACAACGGTGTAGATAATTCTGCTCAGCAGGGCATCCTGTCCGCCAAAAATCCATGCAACCAGGTCAAACTGAAATATACCAATGAGTCCCCAGTTGAGACACCCGATGACCGCCAGGATCAATGCGATAATGTCAATCATTCATTCCACTCCTTTGCGTAGGTTGTCGCTGTTAGAATACCCACTATCGCCTGAAATATACTTTCGCATTGACTCAAATGCGGATTTGGGCTATAATAGATAGGTCTTATGAAACAAGAAAGGACAAAAGAATATGAATGTGTTTACTGCTACGGATATTTTGCTTCCGCAGGGGGTTGAACTGGAGAAGTGGGCTGTTATTGCTTGTGACCAGTTTACGTCTGACCGTGAATATTGGCAAAGAGTGCAGACATTGGTGGCAGATTCCCCCTCTGCCTTGTATTTGATTCTTCCGGAAGCCGAGCTTGGCAGCGTTCAGGAGAGCGAGAAGGTTACCTCTATCAATAATGCGATGCTGCGCTATTTGGAAGAAGGATTATTCCGGTTATATCCCAATTGCTACATCTATGTGGAGCGCACTCTTCTAGACGGCTCTGTCCGTCCCGGACTGTTGGGTGCTGTGGATCTGGAAAGTTATGATTATCATCATGGCTCTGTTTCCCCCATTCGTGCCACGGAACGTACAGTACTGGAGCGCATACCGCCCAGACAGAGAATTCGGCAGGATGCGGCGTTAGAGCTTCCCCATGTATTGATGCTGTGCGATGATGATCAGAAAATGCTGATTGAGCCCATTGCTGCAATCCGTGACACCTTGCCGAAGCTGTACGATGTTGAACTTATGGAGCAGGGGGGCAGGGTACAGGGCTGGCTTGTCTGCGGTGATATTGCCGATGCTTTTAATCAGCGGTTTCAAGCATTCTGTGACGGTGTTGAGGAAAAGTATGCTGATCTTCCCGGCGCTGCTGTGACCCTTGCGGTGGGAGACGGCAATCATTCTCTGGCTACGGCAAAGAGCTGCTATGAGGCGCTGAAAGCATCTAACCCTGATATCGACTTTACCAATCACCCTGCCAGATACTCACTTGTTGAGCTTGAAAATATTCACGATCCGTCGCTTGTATTTGCACCTATTCACCGCATTGTGACCCAAGTGGATGCGGATGCTCTCTTGGCAGCGCTTGATAATATTTGTGCCAATGAGGGATATCCTGTGGAATGGGTTGTGGGCGATCGCTGTGGTGTTGTATATTTGGATCGTAGCCGTGGAGAACTGGCTGTTGCCGTCTTGCAGGAGTTTTTGGATGCTTGGCTGCAGAAAAACCCGGGAGAAATCGACTATATTCATGGCGACGATGAAGTCCGTACGCTTGCCGGTCAGGAGAATTCGGTTGGCTTCCTGCTTCCTCCTATGGAAAAGCATCAGCTCTTCCGCGGTGTAATTTCCGGTGGAGCACTGCCCAGAAAAACCTTCTCCATGGGTCATGCCCGTGAAAAGAGATACTATCTGGAAGGGAGAAGGATTAAATGACAACTCTGTTTGAGCCTGCATATGCAAAAGTTAATCTCACCTTGGATGTCCTCGGAAAGCGTCCCGATGGATACCATGACTTGAAAAGCGTGATGCAGACCATCTCCCTTCGGGATGATGTTGAAATTGACATTGGAAACGGAGAAGCATGGTCCTTGATTTGCGAACAGGAGGGGATCCCTACTGATGAGCGCAACCTTGCATGGAAAGCAGCAAAGGTGTACTGCGAGACTTTGGAAAAGGATCCGGGTGGACTGCAAATCCGGATCACAAAACGCATTCCAAGTCAGGCAGGTCTTGGCGGTGGAAGCGCCGATGCAGCGGCTGTGCTCAGAGCGCTGAACCGTCATTATGGAAATCCGCTGTCCATCCTTGCATTGGCTGAGTTGGGAGCGCAGGTAGGCAGCGACGTTCCTTTCTGCGTTGTGGGCGGCACAGTCATGTGTGAGGGCAGAGGTGAGCGTCTTCGTAAGCTGCCGGATATGCCGGATTGCGTGTTTGTCGTCTGTAAGCCGGATTTTCCAATTTCAACGCCGGAACTTTTTCACAAAATAGATGATAAAGTAATTGCCCATCGCCCGGATCACCAGGCGATGGAAAGCGCGCTTCTGGCAGGTGATCTTTTGAAAATCGGTCAGAATTTGTGTAATGTATTTGATCCGGTTGTTACTGAAGAGCATCTGGAATTGAACTATATTAAATCGATTTTCCACTCTTACGGTTCAGTGGGGCATCAGATGTCAGGATCGGGCTCAGCCGTGTACTGCATGGTATCTGAATTTGAATTAGCTGCGGTGATTTGTAATATGCTCCGGGAGAATTATCCCCAGATTTACATTGCAAAACCCGTATAATTATTACCAATTCCGTCCATACTGGAGTCATTTCAGTATGGACGGTGTTTTTTATGAAATTTATTTGCAAATTAGCCGCGGTTCTGTGTTTGCTTGGGCTCCTTCTGTCCGGGGCGGCGCTGATGAATGATAAGAGTGCATTGTCAAATAACTTAATCCGACTTCATGTAATTGCGAATTCCGACTCGCAAGAAGATCAGATGGTCAAACTAAAGGTTAGAGATGCTGTACTGGAGGAAATCCGGGGCATCACTGAGATTGCTGCGGATAGAAACGAAGCATACAGTCTATTGACGGAACGGCTTCCCGGTTTGCAGGAGACAGCAAATAGGGTTTTGCAGGCACAGGGGAGTACCGCGACGGCGACAGTGGAATTGGGGGAAGAAGCGTATCCTACACGACAGTATGATACGTTTTCGCTGCCTGCCGGTGTCTATGACTCCCTTCGTATCACCATTGGGGATGGTGAGGGGCAGAATTGGTGGTGTGTTGTTTTTCCCGGTCTTTGCTTGCCTACAGCTTCTGATGAAGTTGCGGATACAGCAGTTTCCGCAGGCTTTTCGGAAGACCTTGGGAATACCCTGACAACGCAAGATGGTTATCAGGTGCGCTTTTTTCTTCTGGACTGTATCGGTTGGGTGGAAAATTTCTTTTTTAACTTATCGTAAAGATACTGTTATTTTCCCGTTTGCTGTGATAAAATGTAAGAAATAAAGAATGGGAGGTGCGGGGTATGCTGGAATTGATTATCGGTAAGGATTGGACTGCAAATACGGCGGAGGTTCTCTCCCGGATATCCCGGGAGGTCGCAGATGGGCAGGGAAACCGGATTATGCTGGTGCCTGAACTGATCAGTCACGACATGGAGCGTCGGCTTTGCGTTGCTGCCGGTGATACAGCAAGCCGCTATGCAGAGGTTCTGACGTTTACCCGTCTTTCGCGAAGAGTTGCGGAAAGCGCAGGCTGTTATGCGATAGAATGCATGGACAATGGCGGACGGATTGTTGCCATGGCAGCCGCCGCCAGACAGCTCCATGGTCAACTGAAATCCTATGCCGCATTGGAAACAAAACCTGAATTTCTTAAGCAGCTTGTGGATGCGGTAGACGAATTCAAGCGGTGTTGCATAAGCGCTGAGGATTTGAAGCGTGCCTCGCAGCGCACAGAAGGTGTTTTGGCACAAAAGCTGTGGGAGTTGTCGCTTCTGCTGGAGGTATATGACGCTATTTGTCACCGTGGTAAGCGTGATCCCAGAGATCAGATGAATTGGGTTCTTGAGCAGCTTGAAGACAGTAATTTTGCATCTGATCATGTATTTTACATAGATGGCTTTCCGGATTTTACCCGTCAGCATATGGCAATTCTGGAGCATTTGATACAGGAATCCGGTAATATGACAGTGAGCCTGAATTGTGATTGTGTTTCCAGTAACGTTATGGCATTCGAGAAGGCGGGGCAGACTGCTGCTGAGCTGATAAATGCAGCGAAACGCGCAGGGGTAGCATATAAAGTCACAGTCGTTCCCGGAAGGACGGATGCCCTGTCTGTGGTCACAGAAAAAATGTTCCAGGGAAAGATAACGCAGAACACCGAGGTCGCACAAGTTGTGACTTTGCGTAGAGCGGATTCTGTCTATCAGGAATGTCAGTTGGTTGGGCAGGACATTCTTAGCCTGATTCGCTCCGGTTGTCGGTACCGCGATATCAGTGTAGTATGTACTGATATCGGCACATATCGTGGCGTTCTTGGAATGGTGTTCCGGCGGCTGGGAATCCCGGTTTATCTGTCCGGTACGGAGGATATTGTTGCCAAGGGGCCTGTGACAACGGTTCTTTCTGCGATTGAAGCGGCGTTAAGTGGCTTCGAGCAACGTGCAATGCTGCGGTATTTACGTTCGCCGCTTTCACCTGTGGATCAAGGAATGTGCGATCTGCTTGAGAATTATGTATTTGTCTGGGGAATTACCGGCAACCGTTGGAAAGAAACATGGACGAACCATCCTGACGGGCTCAGCGGAAAATGGACACCATGGTCGAAATCCCAATTGGAACGATTGGAGCAGACACGTGTAGCAGTGATAGAACCGCTGCTGCATCTGCAGAAGGATATTCGAAACAGTAAAAAGCTCTCTGAACAGATCCTTGCGGTTTATCGCTTCCTGGACGAGATTGGTTTTGCCCGTCGGCTGGGGAAATTGTCAGAAGAATTGGATAAGTCGGGAGATAACCGCACAGCTCAGATTCTGAACCAGTTGTGGGAAATTTTGATTACCGCGCTGGAGCAGATGTATGATGTCCTGGGCGATACGAGTTGGGGAGAGGAAGGTTTTCAGAGGCTCTTTGTTTTGCTGCTCGGGCAGTATGATGTAGGCACCATTCCCACAGTGCTGGATGCGGTGATTGCCGGTCCGGTCAGTTCAATGCGTTGCCAGCAGGAGAAGCATCTGTTTGTTTTAGGCGCTTCGGAGGGATTGCTGCCCGGCTACGGCGGTACTGACGGAGTGCTTACCGATCAGGAAAGAGTCGCTTTGCGGAAGCTGGATGTTCCTCTCACCGGAGGTGCGTTGGAGGGTATTCAGGCGGAATTTGCGGAAGTTTACGGTGTTTTCTGCGGCGCAAGGGGAACAATAACGGTTTCCTGCGCCACATCGCAGCCGTCCTACGTTTACCGTCGTCTTCTTTCCATGGTCGGTGTTGAAACGGATAAAAAAATGCTCATTGGCAGTGCACAAACAGACCCCATGGATGCTGCAGCCTATCTTGTGAAATGGGATGCCGGGGAAGAAGCCAAATCTTTGAATTTGTGGGAGCAGTACTGTCAGGTAAAGAAGCAGGGGAATTACACCATAGGTACCATCAGTCCTGAGAATGTGACCCAGCTTTACGGTACAAAGATTACCCTTTCCGCTTCACAAGTTGATCGGCAGGCGGAATGCCGGATGTCTTACTTCCTGAAGTACGGCATACGGGCGAAGGAATTAAAGGAAGCTAAAGTAGACCCTGCGGAATTTGGCACGTATGTCCATGCGGTTTTGGAATTGACAGTCAAGGATGTTATGGAATTGGGCGGTTTCCATCAGGTGAGTCTGGATCAGACCATGGAGCTTGCGAAAAAACATTCAGATGCTTATGCTTCCGAGCATTTTGGACAATTGAATTCCCAGCGTCTGGAGTATCTTTTCCACAGAAATGTTCAGGAATTGGACATGGTTGTTCAGGAACTGTGGGAGGAACTGAGTGTCGGCAGCTTCATTCCGGTGGAATTTGAGTTAGGCTTTGGTGATAAAGAGGAAATGCCTGCCATTCAAATACCTGCACAGACCATACAGGCGCAGCTGGAGGGATTTGTCGATCGGGTGGACATCTATCGTCACGGAGATTTGAACTTTTTCCGTGTTGTCGATTATAAGACCGGAAAGAAGGATTTTGACTACTGCGATGTCTTTAACGGTGTAGGGCTGCAGATGCTTTTGTATCTGTTTGCGCTCCAGCAGGAGGGCGAAGGAAAAGTTGGGCAAGCCCCTATTCCTGCTGGTGTACAATATTTCCCTGCAAGAGTTCCCTATATTACTCTGGACGGTGCAGAGGTAAACCCGGATCCTGAAAGACGAAAGTTATGGGTGCGTAAAGGACTTCTTTTGAATGATGAATTGGCTGTAGCGGCTATGGATCCGGATGAAGAGATGCCCAGACTTTGCTGCGCTCGAAAGAAGGACGGGACAATTGGTGGCGATGTGGCGGATCGGCAGCAGTTGAAGTGGCTGCGACAGTACGTATTTGGTATTCTCAGCCGGATGGTAGAGGATATTGCTTCGGGAAATGTTGAGGCCAACCCTTACACCCGCGGGACCAGCCACAGCGCCTGCGCCTTCTGCCCCTACGGTGCTATTTGTCACAAGGAAGAGGTTCCTGGTCGGAGAAATTACAAATCCATGACAGCTAAAAGGTTTTGGGAAGAGATTCAAAAGGAGGTGGATACCGATGGCTGAAAAATTGACCCCCCAGCAGGAAGCGGCAGTTAGCAACCGCGGAGGAAAGCTGCTGGTGTCTGCTGCCGCAGGCTCAGGAAAGACAAAGGTTCTGGTAGACCGGTTGATGGGTTATCTGACAGACCCCCTGCGCCCTGCGAATATTGATGAATTCCTGATTATTACCTATACGAAAGCGGCAGCTTCGGAGCTTCGTGGAAAAATTGCCTCCAAACTGTCGGAACTGATTGCGCAGGAGCCTGAGAACCGTCATCTGCAGCAACAGCTGCAGCGTCTATATATGACCAACATTTCTACCGTCCACTCTTTTTGCGGTGATATTCTGAAGCAATATGCATACCGTTTGGATTTGAGTGCGGATTTTCGGGTTGCGGATGAGAATGAATGCCGCGAGCTGCAAGAATTAGCGATTACTCAGGTCTTGGAGCAGGCATATGATACAGCCGGAGAGGATGCTGATTTTTGCACCCTGATTGATACGCAGGGAATTGGCCGGGATGATCGCCATGTTCCGGAAATATTGCTGCAGGTTTATTCCAGCGCCCAATGTCATCTTGACCCGAAGGGGTGGCTTCGGGATTGTGAAAATTCTGCGGATACTTCTTTGGTGAGTGATGCGTCTGAGACAGTCTGGGGGAAGTATTTAATGGATTCTCTGTTTTGCTGTCTGGATCGGCAGATCGCGGCAATGGAGAAATGCGCAAAACTTGCGGATGCTGCCGGTGATATGCCAAAACCTGCACAGTTACTTTGGGACACGGTATATCAGTTAAAACACCTGAGGGAGAGTGTAACCTGGGATCAGGTGGTGGACAGAAAGAATATTGACTATGGCTCTTTGCGGTTTCCTAAAAAATGTGCGGATCAGGAATTGGTAGAAGGGATTAAAGCAGTAAGAAATGCCTGCAAGGATACTCTTGCAGGAATGCTTCGGAATTTTACGGATAAATCCCAGCAAATCTTGGCAGACCTTTCTGCATCTTCAGGCGCGGTCCGGGCGATTGTTAAGCTGGTGGAACAGTTTACTAAGCTGTATGACGAGTGGAAGAGACGCAGGAGAATCCTTGATTTTGGGGATTTGGAGCATAGAACACTGGATTTGCTTTTGGGTACATCCCGCAGCGGCCCTACGGTAATTGCCAAGGAAATCGGTGGACGGTTCCGGGAAGTGATGGTGGATGAATATCAAGACTCCAATGCTGTGCAGGATGCCATCTATTCCGCTCTGACACAGTGGAACCATAATTGCTTTATGGTTGGCGATGTTAAGCAATCTATTTATCAGTTCCGTTTGGCTGACCCCGGGATTTTTCTTGAGAAATACGCATCTTATGTTCCTGCCGGTGCTGCGGTGCCGGGGCAGGGGAGAAAGGTAATTCTTAGCAGTAATTTCCGTTCCTGCGGTGCGGTTCTTGAAGCTGTCAATTCTGTATTCGAAACGTGTATGTCGCCGGAATTGGGCGGATTGCATTACGGAGAAGAGGAAGCACTTCATGAAGGAATTCCCCATGGGACAATCGGAGAACCGGAAGTAGAGTTTTACGGCTTGCAAATCCAGGAGGATACTTATTCCGAGGAAGCAGCTTTTACGGCAAAGCGGATTCAGGAATTGCTTGATGGTACCCATATGGTAAGACAAGGGGATGAATTACGTCCCATAAGACCGGAAGATATCGTAATTCTCCTTCGGTCTCCCGGTTCTGTGGGTGAGGATTACCGCACTGCTCTCGAAAATGCCGGAATCCGCTGCACTACCGGTGGTGGCAGTAATCTCTTGAAAACCAAAGAAATCAGCACACTCAGGTCGTTACTGCAAACCGTGTATAATCCTCAGGTAGATATTCCGCTTTTGGCTACTATGGCCAGTCCTTTGTTCGGGTTTACCGCAGATGATTTGGCAGCATTCCGGTCAAAGCATCGTAATCGGTCTGTGTATCAGGCTTTGAAGGCAGCGGATACGCCTAAGGCACAGCAGTTTCTTGAAACATTGCAAGAAATGCGTCGAGACTCCAGAATGAAATCCCTGACTGAACTTTTGGAGAGCATATATACCAAAACCCGAATTGACAGCATCTTCGGTGTGATGCCCGGTGGCGATGAACGTCAGGCTAATCTGCAAACCTTTTATGAGATTGCGGTGGATTTTGAAAGTGGTGGTCAGAAGGATTTGGGAAGATTTCTGGAGTATCTTGAGCTTGTGGAGGATAAGGGACTGTTTGCCGGAGCAGAACCATCCAGTTCCGGTTGTGTTACCATCATGAGCATCCACAAATCCAAGGGGCTGGAATTCCCGGTGGTATTTCTTTGCGGACTGGGAAAAGCCTTTAATACCGAAAGTCAAAGGGCAAATGTGCTTTGCGATAAAGAACTTGGGATTGGCATCCGAGCGGTAGATACCGGGAAAAGAGTGCGATATCCTACAATTTCACGACTTGCCATTTCTCAAAAGATTGCATCGGATAGTTTGTCCGAAGAATTGCGGGTGCTTTACGTAGCCATGACCCGTGCCAAGGATCGGCTGATTATGGTTTTCTCCTCCCGTAGTTTGGAAAAACGGTTGAAAAACACGGTTGATCGGATGAATATGGGAACGCATGATCTGCTTGCGTTGGATGCAAGTTGTCCCGGACATTGGGTGCTTCAAGCTGCGTTAATGCGTACTGAGGCAGGAGAATTGTTTGCTCTTGGGGGAATGTCAAACTGTGCAACGGTCAAGGAATATCCTTGGTTGATTTCCGCGGCGGATGCACCGGAATGGGAGTTGAGTGTACAGCAGCAAAATGTAAAAATTGATCTTCCCGGTGAGGCAATGGACACCATAAGAATGGGACTGGACTTCCGTTATGGACCGATAGCGGCAACGATTGCTCCTTCCAAGCAAACCGCAACACAGCGAAAGGGACGGGAAAAGGATCAGGAAGCTGCAGAAAATGCCCAGGAGCCGAAAATTGCACATAGGATCTGGCGTAAGCCTGCATTTGCCGGTAGTACGCTTCAAGCAACGGATTACGGAACAGCATTGCATAAAATTCTGCAATTTGTTTGCCTGGAAAAATGCTCAGAGTTGAGTGGTGTTGAAGCGGAGGTTAACAGACTTGCTGCTGATGGTGTCATCTCCCAAGAGCAGGCGGATATGGTAAACTGCGAAAAGCTTGCTTGTTTCTTTGCAACTCCCCTTGGCGGAAAAATCCGAACCGGGAATCATGTACTCCGGGAATTTAAGTTTTCGATTTTGGATGATGGCTTGTCATACGGAGACGGACTTCAGGGCGAGCAGATACTTTTGCAGGGTGTCGTGGACTGTGCAGTAGTGGAAAGTGACGGCATTACGATTGTTGATTTTAAGACTGACAGAGTTACAGAAGATACTGTTGATGTTACTGCGAAGCAGTATTTTTCGCAGGTTGAGGCTTATGCAGACGCATTGAGCCGTATCTTCAGGACCAGAGTAAAACGTGCATGCTTATATTTCTTTCAGATTAATCGTTTTGTGGATGTAGTCACATAGAAAAATCCCTGAGCTTTCGGGCTCAGGGATTTACTTATGTCTCGTCGGGAATATCAAGGCTTTGAATCATGGGCGTTTTCTTGTAATAGGTTCGGGCATAGTCTATAAAAGAGATTAGCATAAACACTCCGTCAATCGCCGCAATGATACCAACCACGTTCTCGTTTAAGTTCGGCATTAAAACGATAACAATCAAACTGATGAAAAGAACAGTAGTGCAGATTTTCCCGGATATCAGTGCACCGGTGAGCATTTTTCCTTTCCGCAGAGTTAACAGACCGGCAATTAACTGAAAACCTTCTTTCAAAACGAAAAGACCGACAATCAGCCACAAGACCGGGTACTCAATTACCAGACAGAGGATGAGAGTGAATTGAGTGGCCTTGTCAGCAAGGGGGTCTAGAATTTTACCCAGTGTGGAAACCATATTAAAATGCCGTGCGATTTTACCGTCAATTAAATCTGTCAGACAGGAAACTGCCAGAATTGCGCCGGCGATATAATAATGGGCAGGTAAGGTCGCATTGATGTATATGGTTACATATATTGGGATTAAAACCAATCGGAATAAGCTGAGCAGATTCGGGATGGTTAGGATTTCTTTCTTCCAGTTGCTTATTATCATGAGTGCATCCTCCGGTCAGCATGAAATGCTGCCAACATAATAGCCTATTATACTCCAAACAAAGCAATGAATCAAGTTGATTTAGTGAAATTTACAAAAAGTTTAATCGACTAAATGATATCATGCGGTTGTTTCGGGATTAAAGATTGGTCGCCAAAGGGTAATGAAGTGCGAGCTGCTTCCATGTAATTCTATCCAGTTCGCCGGTTTGAGGAAGACCGGATAATTCCTGGAACGTTGTTAGGGAGATGGCAGTAGGTTCGTCCCAAGTTCCGTTTTGACTGGGCGGTGTGATACCGCTGTATGCTTTGGAAAGAACGGTAAGAACTGCTTGAATCAGGTATATATTCAGTTCTGAATCTCCTCTTCGAATAATCTGGCCCGGTTCCAGCAGAATTTCCAGAGGCTGTGCCGGACCATAGCGAACGATAGCTGTGTCATATTCATTCGTGATGGCGTCCCATGTCCCTTGATCCGTCACTCCGGTAACCGGAAGACCGTGATTTCGTTGAAAAGCAGTTACTGCGGCTGCCGCCTGTGAACCATAAATACCATCGGGGATTAGCGTTGGTTGTTTCGGATCGCCCTGTGCGATAACTCTGAGCATTGTTTGCAAACTACGGATGGGTTGCGCGATAAAGGATTCCGGTGGCCTCATCTGATCACCTCCTGACGAATTGAGTCCTGATTTCCAAGAAGAAGATCTCTACCGGGGAACTGTGTAATCGTTGTGGAGCGGGCGTGGCGCTGGCGAGCCGGAGAATTTGTAAGACTTGCTTCCGGAAAAATCTCAGCATTCCGCAAAGATACATTTTCAATGCCGGAAAATTGATCGTAGATCCGATCCCATGTCGCTTCATCTACAGTCCCCGTTTCGGGTAAACCAAAGTAACGCTGGGCGGCGAGTACAGCATTTTTGGTGTTGGTTCCGAAAATGCCGTCAACATTCAGAGAGGGAATTTGCTGAATATATGCAGACAGTACCGAAAGCATATACTGCAGATGTCTTACTTTCTCGCCCTGATCGCCTTGACGGATCGCCTGGGGGTACTCCCAGGAAATCGAATAGAAACGCTGTCCTTGACTTCTGAGTTCTGCGAGGGAAGTGACTGCGGTATATAGCCGTACAAGAGCATACCATGTGGATTTTCCTACAATGCCATCCGGCGTTAGGCTGAAAATATCCTGAAATCTTCTCACGGATGCCTCGGTTCTGCTTCCGTAAATTCCGTCAACCACAGCGAGTTTCGGGATCGCGGGGTAGTTTTGCGCAATCCGGTTAAGCTCCACTTGAACGACTACCACATTGGGGCCTGAGGATCCCCGTCGCAACGGAGTTTCGGGGTAAGATGAGGTGATGCCCTGAATGGGAGCATTATTGACAATTTCCACATTGCCATAATAACTGCGGAGGATTTGTGTAGAATCATAGCCTTGCTGAGCCAGGTTTTGGCTGCCCCACTGGCTTAAACCTTCACAGGTAACGGTAGTACCGTTACAGAATTTCGCAGCAAGCGGTTCAACAAATCCGGGACGGCGAAGATAATCGTTAAATAATTGGTCTACAATTCGGGAAATATTATCAAAGAAGCTACGACCGTTTACAAATGCCTGATCATATGCAGTAGAACTTGTGATATCAAAATCATAGCCTCGACTTCGGTAGAATTCCGTGTACACTCGGTTCAAGGCAAATGAAACAATGGCGTAAATATTTGCCCGAAGTGCGCTCTCGTCCCAGGTTGGATAAATTTCGCTGGAGGCTACGTTTTTTACGTAATCGGAAAAGTTTACAGTTACATTTGCCACAGAAGCATCCGGCGGACCTAGGTGAACTGTGATTCTCTGGGGTACAAACGGGATAACAGTCGGCATACACAACCACCTTACAAATTTTGTGCCGGGGTGATAAATAGTTCTTTTTGCCTTCTGGAGACCGGAAGTTCAGATAATGGGATCATTTCCAGAGCTTGTCGTGTTGTGATGTTAGGAAACACTTGAACGTCCTCGTTTTCAATCTGGACATATTCATTTGAACGGGCATAGATATTTACCCTTGTAAAGGGAAGCTCCCCGGTATTGGGAGTTTGCCCGGCTTCGATATCCGGGACGGGAATGCTGATGGGTTCAATCTGACCGCTTCTATTTGTTATACGGGTGCCGATTACGGTACCATCCGGAGATGTAACGGTAATAGCTACATCTTTCAGCGGGATTCGGGCGTTGCTGGTGTAGGCGTTGACTTGAATGTATCCGGTAGATGCCAAGAAGATTCCTCCTTTCTGGGTTCAGATTATGATATGCCCTTAGTTGACGCTTCGTGCGTGAAATTTGGCACGAAGACAGAATTGGTGCATATACTGAACGGGAAAGGATTGTGATGTGAATGTGTGCAATTGCGGGAATGATTGATCTGCTGTCGGACAGTGCTGTATCTGACCGTATGCTACAGACAATGGAACGTCGTGGTCCCGATGGGCAAGGGGTTTACAAGGGCAAGCGCTGCACACTGCTCCACACTCGTTTGGCTATTATTGATCCTGTAGGCGGGCAGCAGCCAATGGTGTTGGAGTGGGAAGGGGAAAGGTATATTCTGGTGTACAACGGAGAATTGTACAATACCGATGAACTCCGTAGTCAACTGGAAACTTTAGGACATCGCTTTACAGAGCATTCCGATACGGAGGTTGTGCTGCATGCATACGCACAGTGGAAAGCCGCAGCACTTGAGCGTATGAACGGAATCTTTGCCTTTGCAGTTTGGGAGGAACGGGCTGAGCGGCTGTTTTTGGCGAGAGATAGAATAGGTGTAAAACCGTTGTTTTATGCAGTGCATAATCAAGGTTTGTTGTTTGCCTCAGAAATCAAGACAATCCTGACATATCCATCCTTTAAGGCACAGCTGGATATTCAAGGGGCAGCTCAGATTGTGCTGTTTGGCCCCGGAAGGATTCCCGGCTCCGGAGTATTTCGTGGGGTTATGGAGTTGGAACCCGGTTACTGTGCGATATTTCAGGCAGGGAAACTTTTGTTAAACCAATACTGGTATCTTCAGGATGGTCTGCATTCCGAGAGCCTTGAAGATACGATAGACCATGTTCGGCAACTTGTAACGGATGCGGTAACCAGGCAAATGGTTTCAGATGTTCCGGTGGGGTGTTTTCTCTCAGGAGGTTTGGATAGCAGCATTATCAGCGCAATCTGTGCCAATAAATTGAGGGAGAGCGGAAAGGTCTTACCCACTTTTTCTGTTGACTATCAGGGGAATGAAAAGTATTTCACCGCAGGGAAATTTCAACCCGATGCGGACGGCGAGTATATTAAGAAAATGGTTGAAGCCATTTGTTCCAATCACCATGCAACCATTTTGACATCAGAAGAATTGTTTGACGCAATGGAGGACGCAACGATTGCCCGGGATTTGCCGGGAATGGCGGATGTGGACTTTTCGCTGCTTGCATTTTGCGGTAAAATTCGTGAGCATGTGAAAGTGGCTTTGTCCGGTGAATGTGCGGATGAGATTTTCGGAGGGTATCCATGGTACCGTGATCCGGAAGTTCGGGATGCAAAGGGGTTTCCCTGGGCGCAAAACACGGAGCAACGTGTTTCTCTTATGGCTCAGGGGGTTCGCCATCAACTGGACGCACAGGAATTACTTGCTGCAGAATACGATAAGACTTTGCACCAAAGTGATATTATGCCCGAAAACTCTCCCCTTGAGAAGCGGATGAAACAAATGGTCAATCTTAACTTCCGATGGTTTATGCAGACATTATTGGATCGGAAAGACCGCATGAGTATGTATCTGGGGCTTGAGGTGCGTGTGCCCTTTTGCGATCACCGCATAGCGGAATATCTGTATCGGGTGCCATGGAACTATAAAGATTTGCGGGGGAGGGAAAAGGGGTTGCTCCGTAAAAGCGTGGAGGGGTTACTTCCGGATTGCATAACCTACCGGAAAAAGAGTCCATACCCCAAGACATATCATCCTAATTATACCAATATGGTGAAAAAGGCACTGCAGGTTGTAATGAACCGAAGAAATGCCCCTATATTTTCGCTGTTTTCCCGGGAGGCAATCACTTCATATCTGAATAGCGATTTTAGTTGGCCTTGGTATGGACAGTTGATGACACGTCCGCAAACGATGGCGTATTTTTTGCAGGTGAATTTTTGGCTGGAGCATTACGGAATTGATATTGTCATATAGGTTAAAATTCGTTGACGTAGGGGCAGTAATGTGCTAAAATAACGCAGTATATTACAGCCTTGTGGCTGTGTGAAACGGAAGAGGTTGACTATGAGAAAAACAAAGATTATCTGCACCATCGGCCCTGCCAGTGAGAATGAGCAGGTTTTAACAAAAATGTGCAAAGCCGGCATGAATGTTGCTCGGCTAAACTTCTCTCATGGAACTCATGAGGAGCACAAGAAGAAGATTGATCTGGTAAAGGCTGTTCGGGCGAAGTTGGATCTTCCTATTGCCATCATGCTTGATACGAAAGGCCCGGAGTACCGGATTGGTACTTTTGCGCAGGGAAGTGTTGAGGTTGCCGACGGCGATATCTTTACTTTTACCACCGACGAAATTCAAGGCGATCAGTCCCGTGTGTCGATTAACTACAAGGATCTGATTAAGAACCTGAACGTTGGCGACCGGATTTTGGTTTGCAATGGACTGGTAATTTTTGAGGTTCTTGAGTTGAAGGGGAACGATGCCATTTGCCGTGTCGTTGTTGGCGGTGTGCTGAGCAATCGCAAGAGCATGAGCTTCCCCAATAAGGTTATGCCCGGCCCGTTCCTGTCCGAGCAGGATAAGGCGGATTTGCTCTTCGGCATTGAAAATGACGTAGACTTTGTGGCAGCCTCTTTTGTTTCTACTAAGGACGATGTTGTAGAACTGCGTGAATTCCTGAACAGTCATGGCGGCGGTAGCATTGATATTATTGCCAAGATTGAGAACCGCGCAGGAGTTGACAATATCGAAGAGATTTGCGATGTTTGCGATGGTATTATGATTGCCCGTGGCGATCTTGGCGTGGAAATTCCCTTTGTTGAGGTACCTGCCATTCAGAAGCTGTTGATCAACAAGTGTCGTATGCTTGGCAAGCGTGTTATTACTGCAACGGAAATGCTGGAATCCATGATTTATAACCCCCGTCCTACCCGCGCGGAGATTTCTGACGTTGCCAATGCGGTTTATGATGGCAGTTCTGCCATTATGCTCTCCGGTGAGTCCGCTGCCGGCAAGTACCCGGTTGAGGCTGTGCGGAATATGGCGGAAATTGCGGAATATACCGAGCAGCACACGAGCTACCGTGAGCGTTTCCTGACCTCTGAGTTCCGTATTGGCGGTAATCTGGATGCGATTTCCCATGCTACCTGTGCTATGGCGATTGACGTAAATGCCAAAGGTATTGTGGTTTGTTCCGTTTCCGGCAAGACTGCCATGATGGTGAGCCGGTTCCGTAGTCCTGTTGATATCATCGGTATGACTACCAACGAAAAGGTTTGGCGGAAGCTGGGCTTGAGCTGGGGCGTTACTCCGGTTTTGACAGAGTCGTTCCCGACTATGGACGTGATGTTCTATTACGCTATGAACAGTGCAAGACGCTATTTGCCTGTTAAGCGCGGTGATAACGTTGTCCTCACCGGTGGCCCTATAAACGGTAAGAGTGGCAATACCAACACAATCAAGGTCGAGCAGATTTAATCAAAGTTTATTTCCCTCACGGGTTTCCGTGAGGGAAAATTTTTAAGATTCAGCATTTTTGCCACATGAAAAAAATGTTTCACCGGCGAATTGCAATAGCAAGTTGCAATAGTTTTGACAAGTAACGATCCCTGCAGGAGCGTTTTGTTCCTCCGGAGGGAGGGGCGTAGCCCCGACTGGAGGAGAAACAAAACGCGGCCGGCGGCTCAGATGGCATAGATGCG